>NZ_JAUEYJ010000032.1:0-55588 GCF_032489615.1 Bradyrhizobium sp. SZCCHNR1051
CGGTTCGATGAGCGGGGAAGGGAAACGGGGCGTTGCCGAATGGCCCAAGCCACCGCGCCCTTCCTCGACTCTACCGTTAAAACCATCGCGCGGGGAAGGCCGGGTGTTTTCGGCCGTACCTGTGGTGACCGCCGCGTGCTTTTTTCTTTGCACGCGGGCCATGGGTGCCGGCCAGGCATCCGGCCTTCCCTGCGCCCTCGCATGTTTTCGAGGGTGAAACGATCGGCAAAGCTCGGCGCGATGGCGCGCGAGGATGAAAACTGATGTCTCCACGTCATTGCGAGCGAAGCGACTTGTCCGCCGAAGCTCGAAGAGCGAAGGCGGAAGAGAAACTCTACCCCACCTACCCCGCAGCCACCGCCGCCTGCGGCACGGCGACAACAGCCGTACGCCGCGACGACAGGCGCTCGGCCTGCAGCACGGCGAGCGTCAGCACGATGATGGCCGTGCCCTGATGCAGCAGCGCCAGCGAGATCGGGACCAGCGCCAGCAAGGTGAGAATGCCGAGCACCGCCTGCACAAAAATCGCGGCGAGCAGCCGGTGGGCGCTGCGCACCACCGCCCGTCCGGCGCCCGCGCGCATCACGTCGAAGGCGTGCCACGCCGCCAGCGCCAGCAGCGTATACGCCGTCATGCGATGCATGAACTGCACCGTCAGATCGTTCTCGAACAGATTGATCCACCACGGCGAATGGATCCACAGATTGGCCGCCTTCGGGATCAGGCCGCCGTCGATTTCCGGCCAGGTGTTGTAGACGAGGCCGGCGCGCAGGCCGGCGACCAGCGCGCCGAGATAGAGCTGCACGAAGGTGACGCCGACCAGCATCCACGCGGTGAGCCGCAGCCGCGCCGGTGCCGCGGTTTCCTCGCGCGACGCAAGCCGGCGCAGGGTCCAGACGATCGACGCATAGATCAACAGGGCCAGCGAGAGGTGCGTCGCGAGACGGACAGGCGCCACCTCGGTGCGCTCGGTGAGGCCCGAGGCCACCATCCACCACCCGACCGCGCCCTGCAGCGCGCCGAGGCCGAAGATCAGCCACAGCCTGCGGCCGAGCGGGCCGGACACGGCGCCGCGCCACAGGAACCACAGGAACGGCAGCAGATAGACCATGCCGATGACGCGGCCGAGCAGCCGATGGCTCCATTCCCACCAGAAGATGGTCTTGAACTCGTGCAGGGTCATGCCGGCGTTCATCTGCCGATACTGCGGAATGGTCTTGTAGGCCTCGAAGGCATCGGTCCAGGCCTGCTCGGACAACGGCGGCAGGGTGCCGGTGACCGGCTTCCATTCGACGATCGACAGCCCGGATTCGGTCAGCCGCGTGGCGCCGCCGACCAACACCATCAGCGCGATCAGGCCGGCCACGGCGAGCAGCCAGATGCGGATCGCGGCGAGATCTGTCGTGCGGGGAACCGTGGTCATGGACGTTGAACGCTCGATTGAACCGGGGCTGACAGGCCCTTATAATCCCGGGGAAATCACGCGCAAGCCGCGCCGCCCCCAGCCGAGGCTGACAATCCCGTCATGACGATCCGCACCCGCAAACTGATCGGCGCCGTCGCGCTGCTCCTGCTCGCTTTCGCCTGGTCGATGATGGGCATGGTGATGGCGCAATTCCCTCTGATCGCCAACTCCGGCTGGCTGCAGGCGGTGTATTACGTCGTCGTCGGCATGGGCTGGGTGCTGCCGGCGATGCCGATCGTGAGCTGGATGCTGCGCCCGGATCCGGAGCGGCAGCAGGGCTGATCAGCCGAGATCGAGCTTCGGCTGCGGCGCGGATTTTTCCCGCGGCAGGGTGATGCCGGCCATCAGCACCTTCAAGGCGCGCAGCGAGCGCGAGCGGCCGTCCCAGGCGATCCGCGGCAGCATGTGCAGGCTGGTGCGGCCTTCGCTCTGCACGACGCCTGGCATCGTCGAGGCCGCGCTGACGAAGCCCGCCTGCTCGGCGAGCACGACGTCGCTGCGGCGGAACGAATAGCGATCGCCGAACGGATACGCCATGTGCCGGACCGGTCGCCGCAGCGCGGTTTCCAACACCGCCTTGCCCATCGTGATCTCGCGCTGGGCGTCGGCATCCCTGAGATTGGCGAGCACGGAATAATGCACGGTGGCACTGCCGATCGTGACGTTGGGGTCGGCGGCGAGACGGGCGATGTCGGTCCAATCCATCGCGGACTCGCGGCTCAGGGCGGCGAGATCGGCCGAATGGCGCGCGCAGAGGTCGCGGATCGCGATCGACAGTTCAGCCGGCGGCAGCTTGCGCAGCCAGCCTGCGAGATGGGCGAACAGCTCGTATTTTTCAGCCGGCGTGACCACGTTGAATCGCTGTTCCCGATGGTCGATCACGAGGCTGATGCGCGCCTCGCGCGCGATCACGGCCTCCAGCGCCAGCCACCAGGCCTCGCCGAGACCATCGGGGAAGGCCGGGGGCACGTAAACGGTGAACGGCACGCCGTGGCGGGCGAGCACGGGATAGGCATGCGTGATCACGTCCTTGGAGGCGCCGTCGAAGCTCAGGCAGGCGAAGCGACGGCTTTCGGGCAGTCGGACCGACCGGTGGCAGGCCTCGTCGAGCGAGACGATCTCATAGCCCCAGCGCTTCAGCGCCCGGATCACCTTGTCGAGAAAAACGGGCGTGATCTCCGCGCACTTCAGCGGCTGAAACGCCCCCTTGCGCCGCGGCCGCACCCGCTCGAACCGCAGCACGGCGCCGGCGCCGCCCGTGGCCCGCGACGCGAGCAGCGTGCGTCCGCTGAAATAGGCCAGCTCGAGCCGGGCGCTGCGCAGCCACCTGTTGTCCGACGACAATTCCCGCGCCCCTTCCCCGAATCCCACTTGAAACCAGACCGTCCGCGCCCACCTGATGCTGTCAGACCATGGCGCGATCGCGTCATGATCACCGCGATCCGATGATAGCGATCGTCCGCCGTCAAGATCGCGTGGCCGCTGCCGATTTGAACAGGTCTTTGTTTGTGCCATTCCCGATTTGGGACGAAGTCATTGCCATTACCTTTTGTTGAGACTTCTTTGCGAGGGTCTCCCGACGTCAAGCAACAAAATTCCACGACAACGCGAGCTGCGCGATGACCATGGCCGCCGTGATCGAGAGCCGGACGGCGCAGGCGCCCGCGCGGCGACTGCCGTCGGGGCTCGCGCGGGTCGACATCGTGTCCGATCTGGCTGCCGCCGAGCCGGTCTGGCGCGCGCTCGAAGTCCCCGAACATGTCTCGACGCCCTACCAACGCTTCGACCTGCTCGGCGCATGGCAGCGCGACGTCGGCGCGCGCGAGCATACGACGCCTTTCATCGTCATCGGGCGTGATGTCGAGCAACGCCCGATGACGCTGCTGCCGCTGACGTTGCGGCACGCCTGCGGCGTGCGCATCGCCACCTTCATGGGCGGCAAGCATACGACCTTCAACATGCCGCTGATGGATCGCGAATTCGCCACGCGCGCCAGCGCCGACGATCTCGACGTCCTGCTCGCAGGGTTGCGCGATCGCGGCGGTGTCGACGTGCTCGCCTTGACACAGCAGCCGCTGCACTGGCGCGATCTCGCCAATCCACTGGCGCAATGGCCGCACCAGTCGTCGGTGAACGACTGTCCGGTGCTGTTGATGCCGCCGGGGGCTGCGCCGACGGCGCTGTTGTCGAATTCGTTCCGAAAGCGGCTGAAGAGCAAGGAAAAGAAGCTGCAGGCGCTGCCCGGCTATCGCTACATGGTCGCGAGCAGCGACGCCGAGATCGCCGAGCTGCTCGACTGGTTCTTCCGCACCAAGCCGGTCCGCATGGCCGAGCAGAGGCTGCCGAACGTATTTGCCGAGCCCGGCGTCGCGGCCTTCGTGCGAAGCGCCTGCATGGCAAAACTCGACTGCGGGCATCGCGCCATCGATATCCACGCGCTGCGCTGCGATGCCGAGATCATCGCATTGTTTGCCGGCGTAGCCGACGGGGCGCGCTTCTCGATGATGTTCAACACCTACACGCTGTCGGAGAATGCGCGCTGGAGTCCCGGACTGATCCTGATGCGCTCGATCATCGATCATTACGCGCGAGAGGATTTTCGCGCCCTCGATCTCGGCATCGGATCGGACGACTACAAGCGGATGTTCTGCAAGGATGACGAGCCGATCTTCGACAGCTTCATGCCGTTGACCGCGCGGGGCCGCGTCGCCGCAACGACGATGGCTGCGGTCGGACGGGCCAAGCATGCCGTCAAGCACAGCCCTGCCCTGTTCCGTCTGGCACAGCAGCTGCGCGGCGCGCTGCAATCGCGTGGCGGCGCCGCCCAGGTGGACGAAAAGGCCGACGAGAAGGCCGGAGACTAGGCGGCGACGCCGCGCGGCCCCGGCTGGTTGCGGTTGGCGCCTCCGACCGGTGCCTTCAGCATGGTGACGGCGCCGAAGCCGACCTCACGCAGCTGCTCGCTCATCTGGCTGCGTGCGTCGGCAGACATGTTGGGATCGGGCACGACGATGGCGCGCGCGCCCGCGGTCAAAAGCTCGGCCGGCAGGTCGGAGGCGTTGCCGGCGTCGAGCAGCACGTGGTCATAGACGCGCAGCAGCGCATCGATCGCGAGCGCGAGCCGCGGCGATTGCAGTTGGCTGCGGTCGGCGCCGGGGCGGCCGGCGTTGACCAGATGCAGCCGCGAGGCCTGGTCCTTGGTGATGATGGACGCAAACGATGCCTCACCCAGCATCAGCTCGATGAGGCCGGGCGCGGCCGGATCGACCGACACGCCTGCAAGCAGTTGCGGGCTGCCGGCGAGGTCGACCAGCACCACGCGCGCCTGCGCTGCCATGGTGCGCGCGATCGCGAGCGCGGTGGACGTGACGGCCTCGCCGCCGGCCGTACCGAGCACGGTGACCTTGCGGGCGCCCTCTCCCGCGGCGAGCAGATCGGATGCGAGCTGCTCGAACTCGTTCATCGGCGGCGGCTTGACCGGTTCGGGCGCGACGGCGGCCACCGCTGGCGGCACGACCGCGGCGGGACGCGCCGCTACAGTCGTTGCCGACGCGGCAACGGCCGGCGCTGCGGCGACCATGGGCGCCGCGATCATCGGCTCGACCCGGGCCGCGAGCACCATGACATCCGGCATCGCGCTCGCCGCTGGGATCTGGCTCGCTGGGCGCGGCGCGGTCAGACGCAGCAGCTCGCCGGTGATGACCACGCCCGAGGTCAGCATCAAGGTCGCCAATGTGGCGATCAGCACGATCGGCAGCTTCTTCGGGTACGCCGGCGTGTTGGACAGCACCGCCCGCGAGATGATCCGCCCATCCGCCGGCGGGGTGTCGAGCGACTCACGGGTGTTCGCCTCGCGGTACTTGGCGAGATACGATTCCAGCAGGTCGCGCTGCGACTTCGCATCGCGCTCCAGCGCCCGCAGCTGGACATCGAGGCCATTGGTGGAGGTGGCCTGCTTCTTGGCCTGATCGAGGCTCTGGCTCAACATCTGCACCCGCCCGTCGGCGATGCGCGCGTCGCTGTCGAGCGAACGCGAGATCTTGCCGGCCTCGTCGCGGATCTGGCGGTCGAGATCAGCCAGTTGCGCTTTCAGCTCCTTGATGCGCGGGTGATTGTCGAGCAGCGTCGACGACTGCTCCGCGAGCTGCGCGCGCAGATTCACGCGCTGCTCGGACAGCCGGCGCATCAGCTCCGAGTTGACCACCTCGGACGCCTCGATCGGCTGGCCGCTCTGCAGCATCTCCCGGATCAGCCGCGCCTTGGTCTCGGCATCCGATTTCAAGGCGCGCGCATTGTTGAGCTGGGTATTGACCTCGCCCATCTGCTGGTTGGACAGCGACGTGTTGTTGGTCCCCATGAACGAATTCGACTTGGCGCGGAACTCCTCGACCCGCGACTCCGCCTCCTCGACCTTCCTGCGCAGCCCCTGGATCTCCCCAGAGAGCCATTGGCTGGCCGATTTCGCCTGCGCCTGGCGGGCATTCTGCTGAACTACGAGATAGCCATCCGCGATCGAATTCGCGACTTGCGCCGCAAGCGCCGGATCCTGCGACTGGAACTCGACGACGAGCACCCGCGATTTGTCCACGGCGTAAACGGTCAAGCGCTCGTAATAGGCGTCCATGACGCGCTCGTCCGGCGTCATGGCGAGCGGATCTTTCACGAGGCCGATCATCGCCGCGACCGACTTCAGCGGCGACACGCCCCGCAGCACGGGATCGAACTCTGACAGCTCGCCCAGCTTGTTCTTCCTGATGATGTCGCGGGCCAGATCGCGCGACAGGACCAGTTGCACCTGGCTCGTGACCGCCTCGGCATCGAGCGCCGTCCGCTCCTCGGTGCGCTCCCCGTTCGGCCGCACGAACACGTTCTCGCGGCCGTCGATCAGAATCCGCGCTTCGGACTTGTAGCGCGGTGTGATCATGTTGACTGCGGCAATCGACAGAACGAGAGCGAGCAGCGTGGGCAGAAGGATGAAGCCACGCTTTCGCGCCAGGGCACGACCAACCAGCCGGATGTCGAGATCGCCGGCCGGGCCGGGCTCCGCCGACGACGGCGAGCCTGTCACAGGTCGGGCGGAGGCTCCGTCAACCTGTGTCTTCTTGCCGGCACGCCAGAACGCCAACCGCATTATCCACTCCCGCGAGACCCGCGCCACGCCGCCACCATACGTGGTACAATTACACTCTATTAAGGTTGCTGACGGGTTAACCGGAGCGCCTGCAACCTCGCCCTATCGAACAATCGTCATCCTTCGCCATATGCTGCTCGCAACACGTGAGCTTGCGCCAGATCGTCACAATGCTGGTGCGAGCTTGCCTGGTAGTGACGACAAGTGAGACTTTGTTAACCATCAAGCCTCTATCGAGGTTGGAGCTATCGATATTCAGCGACGAGAGGCGCCCGTGCTTCCGCTATCCGCCAGTCGTCAGATCAGCTCGCGCAGCGGCGCCTGGCAAAACCAAGCGCAAGCCGAGGGCGCGGGCGAGTTCGACATGGCACCGTCGCAGAACAAACCTCTCAAAATCCTTCACGCGGTCAGAGCTCCCGTCGGCGGCATCTTTCGGCATATCCTCGACCTTGCCAACGGTCAGGTCGATCACGGGCACGACGTGGGCATCATCGCGGACAGCCTGACCGGCGGCGAACGCGCCGATGCCGCGCTGGCCCAGATCGCGCCTCGCCTGACACTCGGCGTGCACCGCATCCCCATTCATCGGGAGCCTTGGCCGAGCGACATTCTGGCACTGAGACGGTTTTATCGACTCGCCCGTACACTCGCCCCGAACGTTCTGCACGGCCACGGCGCCAAGGCCGGCGCATTCGTCCGCCTGCTGCCGCACCGGCCAGGAACGATCCGCATCTACACGCCTCACGGCGGTTCGCTGCACTACCCACGCGACACGTTCAAAGGCGCGCTGTATGGCCGGCTTGAACGTGCGCTGATGAACCGGACCGACCTCTTCCTGTTCGAGAGCGTATTCGCCCGCGATACCTATGAGCGCATGATCGGCCATCCTCAGGGACTGGTGAATTGCGTCTTCAACGGTGTCACTGCAGGCGAGTTCGACCCGATCGCACCAGCCCGGGACCAGACCGACCTGGCGTATGTCGGCGAGTTCAGGCACATCAAGGGCACGGATCTGCTGATCGATGCCGTCGCGGAGCTGCGCTCCCGTGGCCGCCCGCTGACGCTGACTTTGGGCGGCGACGGCGAAGAGATGACGAAACTCAAGGCTCAGGTCGAACGCCTCGGTCTTGCGGCCGCAGTACGCTTCATCGGCCACGTGAAGGCCCGCGACGGATTTTCGAAAGGGCGGCTGCTCGTCGTTCCCTCGCGTGGCGATTCCATGCCCTATGTTGTGATCGAGGCGGGAGCCGCCGGGGTTCCGATGATCGCAGCGAGAGTCGGCGGCATCCCTGAGATCTTCGGACCGCACGACGACGCGATGTTCATGCCGGGCAACGCGACCGCGCTTGCCGACGCAATCGCTGTTGCACTGGACGATCCGGCTACCACGCAACTGCGCGCCAAGGCGCTGCGCGAGCGGGTCTTCCAGCATTTCTCGCAGAAAGCGATGGTCGAGGGCGTGCTCGACAGCTACCGCGAGGCGTTTACCAAGACCTGACGTCATTTACCATCGCTAACCGTTTCTTCCGATTTGGCCCTTAATCCCGCCGGTGGGGAATTTCCCCCGGCGCCATGAGCGCTTACATGACCACAAATACTAACAAACATAATCCGGGCTTGTACGACTGTGGAACCGATCAACGCTCGCTCGATGTTGGATGCTGCTGCGGCGACGGCCGCATCGACCGCCGCGGCCGGACGGCCGGCCGTTGAACGGCGCCGCCGCTTGTCGCCGGCGGCCCTCGCGGTCGCCAATCAGAAGGTTCACCGCGCCTACTCTCCGATCGTCCTCGCCGGCATCGTTCGCATCATCGATTTCGTGCTGCTGAGCGTCGTCGGCAGCGTCATCTATTTCGGCTACGTGGTTCCGCTCAGCGGCTTCCATTGGGAGTATCTCGTTGCCATTCTCGGCCTGGCCGTGACCACGGTGGTGTGCTTCCAGGCCGCCGACATCTACCAAATCCAGGTCTTCCGCGCCCAGGTGCGGCAGATGACCCGGATGATCTCGTCCTACTGCTTCGTCTTCCTGCTGTTCATCGGGCTCTCCTTCTTCGCCAAGATCGGCAACGAAGTCTCCCGTCTCTGGCTCGCCGCGTTCTTCTTCGTGGGGCTAGGCGCGTTGATCGCGAGCCGCGTCGTGCTGCGCAACCTCATCCGCAGCTGGGCCAGACAAGGACGCCTCGATCGCCGGACCATCATCGTCGGCGCCGACCAGAGCGGCGAGGACTTGGTGCGTGCCCTGAAGGCGCAGGACGACTCCGAGATCGAGATCCTCGGCGTGTTCGATGACCGCAACGACTCCCGCGCGCTCGAGACCTGCGCTGGCGCGCCGAAGCTCGGCAAGGTCGATGATATCGTCGAGTTCGCGCGCAGAACCCGCGTCGACCTGGTGCTGTTCGCGCTGCCGATCTCGGCGGAAACCCGCATCCTGGACATGCTGAAAAAGCTGTGGGTGCTGCCGGTCGACATTCGCCTTTCGGCCCATACCAACAAGCTGCGCTTCCGGCCGCGCTCCTACTCCTATCTGGGCGTGGTCCCGACGCTCGACGTGTTCGAGGCCCCCATCACCGACTGGGACCTGGTGATGAAGATGCTGTTCGACCGGCTGGTCGGCGGCCTCATCCTGCTGCTTGCGCTTCCGGTGATGGCGCTGGTCGCGCTCGCGATCAAGCTCGACAGCCCGGGGCCGGTGCTGTTCCGGCAGAAGCGGTTCGGCTTCAACAACGAGCGCATCGACGTCTTCAAGTTCCGTTCGCTCTATCACCACCAGGCCGACCCCACGGCGTCCAAGGTCGTCACCAAGAACGATCCGCGGGTGACCCGCGTCGGCCGCTTCATTCGCAAGACCAGCCTCGATGAGCTGCCGCAACTGTTCAACGTGGTGTTCAAGGGCAACCTCTCGCTGGTCGGTCCGCGGCCGCACGCCGTGCAGGGCAAATTGCAGAACCGGATGTTCGACGAGGCCGTCGACGGCTATTTCGCCCGCCACCGCGTCAAGCCCGGCATCACCGGCTGGGCGCAGATCAACGGCTGGCGCGGCGAGATCGACAACCAGGAGAAGATCCAGAAGCGCGTCGAGTTCGACCTCTACTACATCGAGAACTGGTCCGTGCTGTTCGACCTCTACATCCTGCTCAAGACGCCGCTGGCGCTGATGACCAAGAGCGAGAACGCCTATTGATATCGGGGATCCGGAGCGGGCAAACGCCCGCTTCGCGCGTGTGTCTGGCCGATCCCGCCATGCGTTGCGTATGAGTGTGAGTTCGCGATGGCCATGACGGCGGCAGCCGGAGAGTTCGCATCGAGGCCGATCGCCCCTCCGGGCGTCGTCGCCCTGCAGCGTGCGCTGGTCTGGATGGTCGGGGTCTCCGGCGCCATCGTGTTCATCGAACCGAGCCCCTATGAGCTCGTCACGCTCGCCTCCGCCGCGGTGTTCTTCGCGACCGGCATGAGGCTGCGCCTCGTATTCCTGCCGCTCCTGCTGTTGCTGGTCCTGGTCAATCTCGGCTACACGATCAGCGCGATACCGCTGCTCGACGATTCCAAGATCGCGACCTGGATCGCCACCTCCTGGTACATGGCGTTCACGGCGATCTTCATTGCCATGCTCACGTCGGACGATACCGAATTGCGGCTCGACATGCTCCGGCGCGGCCTCGTGATGGGCGGCGCGATCGCAGCCCTCGCGGGCGTCGCCGGCTATTTCCATCTGGTGCCGGGTGGATACGATCTCCTCACCCTGTATGGCCGTGCGCGCGGCACCTTCAAGGACCCGAACGTGCTCGGCGCGTTCCTGATCCTGCCGGCGCTGCTCGCGCTGCAGAACGTCGTGACCGCCCGCTTCGCCGCGACCTTGCGCGCCAGCTTCGCGCTCGGCGTGATGGCGCTCGCCATCCTGCTCGCCTTCTCGCGCGCGGCCTGGGGCGGCCTCGTCCTCACCGCCGCCTTCATGCTGGCGATGATGGTGCTCACCAGCCAGACGCGGGGCGAGCGCTCCCGCATCATCTTCATGACGTTGGCGGCCGCCGTGGCCGGCATCGTCCTGATCGGCGTTCTGCTCTCGATCGATTCCATCGCCGACATGTTCAAGCAGCGGGCGAGCTTCGACCAGAGCTATGACGAGGGCCGGTTCGGACGCTTCGGACGCCACATTCTCGGCGCCGACATGGCGCTCGACCTCCCGTTCGGGATCGGGCCGCTGCAGTTCCACAACTACTTCCCCGAGGACACCCACAACTCCTATCTGAACGCCTTCATGTCGGGCGGCTGGCTGTCCGGCATCTGCTATCCCGCGCTGGTGTTCACCACTGTCATTCTCGGATTCCGCTATCTGTTCGTGCGCGTGCCCTGGCAGCGCACCTACATCGCGGTGTTCTCGGCGTTCCTCGGCACCGTCGGCGAAAGCTTCATCATCGACACCGACCACTGGCGGCACTTCTTCCTGATGCTCGGCACGATGTGGGGCATGGTCGCCGCCACGCGCGCCCATCAGGCCGAGGCGAACCGATCCGCAGGGATCGGCCCGCACATCGCAGCCTCCTAATCCTCCACCGTGAACGTCAGGCCGGCGTGGTCCGCCAGCCGCTTGATCAGGCTGTCGCGGAGCGCCGCGCCCGGGGTCCAGAACCCGCCCTTCACGCCGGCGCCGTCGCGCAGCAGGCCGACGGCGCATTCACTGATCATCTTCGAGGTCGAACCGTAACCGGGATCGCGATTGCCCTTCACGGATGCGCGGACCTGGCGGCCGTCGGGGGCGATCGCGACGAAGAGAAGATTGTAGTAGCCGTTCTCGCGCTCCTCCTTCGAGGGACCCTCGCCCGGCTTCGGCGCGTTGGGGCCGGTTTTCTCGGCATTTGCCGCCATCACCTTCTTGGCGTTGGCCTCGCCCTTCTCGCCCGGGCCGGTCAGCACCATCTCGTCATAGACGAAGTCCTGCCCGTAGGGAAAACCCATCAGCATGTTGGAGCGGTGGACGTTGCGGGTGTTGATCAGCGCCATCATGAACGGCGCCGTCCAGGACTGCAGATCCTCCTCATAGACGGGCTTGTTGCCCGACGGCTGCTTCGGGCCCTTGAAGCCGGGCGTCAGGGCGAACGAGTCCTTGAGGATCGCTACCAGGCTCAGATCCTTGGCGACCGCATCGAAGGTCGCCTTGGCGCTCGCCGCGGTGCCGCCCGAGAGCGTGCCGCTCATGCCGCGGACGCGGCCCTTCACGCGCGACGCTGCGGCGCCGAGCACCTTCTTGGCCTGCTGCTGCACGAAATAGACGCCGAGCTCGAACGGCACGGAATCGAAGCCGCAGGAGAACACGATGCGCGCGCCGCTGTTCTCGGCGGTGGCCTGATGCTTGTCGATCATCTGCCGCATCCACACCGGCTCGCCGCACAGATCGACATAGTCGGTGCCGGTTTCGGCGCAGGCCGCGACGAGCTCGTTGCCGTAGAGCTGATAAGGACCGACGGTGGTCAGCACCAGCCTGGTCTGCGCCACCATCGCCTGCAGTGACGCGGGATCTGAGGCATCGGCCGCAATCAGCGGCGTCTCCGCGGGCGCGCCGATCGCATCGCGCACGGCCGCGAGCTTGTCGAGGCTGCGGCCGGCCATCGCCCAGCGCAGCGATGTGTCGCCGCGATATTGCGTGGTCAGGTATTCGGCGACGAGCTGACCGGTGAAGCCGGTGGCGCCATAGACGATGATGTCGAATTTGGATGACGTCATTCTTGTTCCCTAGATCTGCTGCAAATCAGTTGCTCCGTCATTGCGAGGAGCGCTTGCGACGAAGCAATCCAGACTGTCTCTGCAGAAAGACTCTGGATTGCTTCGCTGCGGTCGCAATGACGATCACCTATTTCTTCCCATACGACACGTTCATGCCGGCGCGGACGTCGTTCTGGATGCCGTAGGGCGCGATCGGATAGCGCAGACCGTTCCTGGCGAGCTGTCTCATGCCGGCGATCGCCTTGGCGAGATCGGATGGCTTCAGCGCCATCAGCATCTCTTCGTCCGGCACGCCGCCATAGCGGCGCTCGGCGAAGCATGGCAGCGACAGGCTCGGCTCGCCGGTTTTCAGCGCGCGTCCCCAGGAGTCGGCGCAGGCGGTCTCGCCGACGACGCCCCATTCGAACTTCTTGTAGCCGACATATTGCAGGCCGTTGATCAGGATGATCATCTGTCCTGGCGTCGCATAGACCAGGCAGATGTCCGGCGGATCCAGCCGGCCGCTCGACAGCGGGCTGACGGCCATGGCCTGGTAGCGGCCGAACGGCACGACGTCCAGCGCCTCCTGTCGCTTGCGCGCGTCCTCCGCCGTGCCGTGCCAGACGCCGACATAGTTCGCGCCCTCGAGCCAGGCCTCGTCCTGCGGGCCGAGCCCGATCACCGCGCGGCACTGCGCGCCGACCAGATCATCTCCGGTGATGCCGACTGTCCAGCCGAGCCGCGAGGCCATGCTGACGATCTGGTCGGTGGTGTGCACCGCGTTGGGCCGGCGGATCTTCTCCACCGCTTCCATGTCCTCGACGCGGGCGAACATCTTGATGCCGATCACGGTCGTCTTCAGCCGCAGCAGGCCGTTGAGATCGGCCACCATGGCCGCCAGGTCCAGCCTGTCCGTCCCGTTCGGCTGTTGCATGTGGCGCTCCCTCCCTACCGCACCGCCTGCCGGTCCAATGCGTGGTTCGACTTCGGGGCGCTTGTTAGACCCTCGCACCGCGTGATGCCAGTATTTCCGCCCTCCGGGCTCGCCCGCCATACCATGATCCTTCTCGATATTACGGGAATCACTTATGAATTTTCGATCCTCGGACAGGATCAGTCGATGACCCGCAGCGACCGGAAGGAAGGCGCCAAGAGCGCAACGGCCGGCCCCGGCGGAACGCCCGTGCTGTCGCCCGGCGCGCTCTACGAGGCGGGACTGCATCACCTCGGCGGAGGGCGTCTGCTCGATGCCCAGATGTGCTGCGAGCAGGCGCTGGCGGCCGACCCGAACCACGCCGACAGCCTCGCGCTGCTGGGCATCGTCGCGCTGCAGACCGGGCAGCACGACCACGCCGTGGCGTGGTTCTCGCGGGCCATCCGACAAACGCCGAAGATCGACTATCTCACCAGCCTCGGCTTCACCTTGAAGCAGATGGGCCGGCTCGACGATGCGCTCGCGGTGTTCGACAAGGCGATCCAGCTCAAGCCCGACGATGCCGAATTGTGGAAGCATATGGGCGGCGTACTGCTGGCGCTCGACCGCGGCGCCGAGGCGCTGCTGAGCTATCAGCACGCGCTGACGATCGATCCCGCCCACCGTGAGGCTGCGTTCCAGAGCGGCCTGCTGCTGCATCAGCAGCAGCGCTATGAGGAAGCCGCCCGAGCCTTCACGATATGCCTGACGCAGCGGCCGGACGACCTGCAGTCGCTGCAGATGCGCGCCCGGTGCCTCCGCGAGCTCAGACGCTACGACGCGTATCTGGCCGATTGCGAACGCGCGCATGCGCTGGCGCCGACAGAGCCGATGGTCTGCAACAATCTCGGTGATGCCTTTGTCTGTCTCGGCCGCAGCGCGGAGGCGCTGCCGTGGTTCGATCAGGCTCTGGCGTTGCGGCCGGACTTCGTCGAGGTGCTGCTCAACAAGGGTTTTGCGCTGCTGCAGCTGCTGCGTTTCGAGGATGCTGCTGCCGTCTACCGGCAGATTCTCGCGCTCGTCCGCGATCATCCCAAGGCGGCGTGGCAGCTCGCGCATATCGAGCTGCAGTGCGGCGACTTCGTCTCCGGCTGGGCCCGGCGCGAGGCCCGCTGGGCCATGCCGGATTTCTCGATCGACTATCCGCGCTTTGCCGAGTCCAAATGGCTGGGCCACGAGGACATCGCCGGCAAGACCATCCTGATCGAGGAGGACGAGGGTTTCGGCGACACCATCCAGTTCGCCCGCTACGTGCCGATGGTCGCCGCGCGCGGCGCCAAGGTGATCCTGGTGGTGCGCGAGGCGCTGCGGCCGCTGATGGCCGGCATCGACGGCGTGACGCAATGCCTCGCCTACGCACCGGACCTGCAGCGGCCGGTCTTCGACATGCACTGCCCGGTGATGAGCCTGCCGCTGGCCTTCGGCACCACGCTCGATACCATTCCACCGCCAAGCTATCTCCCGCCACTGCCGGCCGAGCGCATCGCGGCCTGGGAGCGGCGGCTCGGAGCGCATGACCGGCTGCGGGTCGGCCTCGTCTGGTCCGGCAATCCGCACCAGGGCAACGATCGCAACCGCTCGATGCCGCTTGCGACCCTGCTGCCGCTGCTCGATCTCGGGGCGGATTTCATCAGCCTGCAAAAAGAGCTGCGGCCAGCCGACAAGGCGGTGCTGGCGCAGCAGAGCGGCATCCGCGACCTCACCGTCGAGTTGACCGACTTCGTCGAGACCGCGGCGCTGATCTCCTGCCTCGACGTCGTCGTCACCGTGTGCACCAGCGTCGCGCATCTCGCCGCCACACTGGGACGTCCGACCTGGATCATGCTGCCCCATCTCGCCGACTGGCGCTGGCTGCGCGATCGCGACGACAGCCCGTGGTATCCGAGCGCGCGGCTGTTCCGGCAGGATTCGAGCTGCCGCTACGAGCCGGTCGTCGAGCGCGTGCGCGGCGAGCTGGCGGCAAAGGCGGCGGGCTTCAGCAAGACGATTGCCTAGGCCGGTCCCGGAAACAGATCGTCGATGCGGCCGCGCAGGCGGTAGGCCACGAGCCCGACCCATTCGCGCACAGCGATGTCGGCGCGGCGCAGTCCGAGCAGCGAGATGCCGTCGAAGTCGAGCACGCGGCCGACGCGCCAGTCCACGGGATAGGGCTCGACCGGGAAGCCGGCCTTGCGGAACAGCCCCACCGAGCGCGGCATATGATAGGCCGAGGTCACCAGCAGCCAGCGCTCGCCCGGCTTCGGAGAGATCATCGCCTTGGAGAAGATCGCATTCTCGTAGGTGTTGCGCGACTGCCGCTCCAGCAACAGCCGCTCCCTGGGCACGCCGAGGCTGAGCAGGATCTCGGCGCCGACATCGGCCTCCTTGGCCTCTGTCGCGATCAGGTTGGCGCTGCCGCCGGTGAACAGGATGCGCGCATTCGGGTAGCGCCGCGCCAGCGCGGCGGCCTGGATCACCCGGTCGGCGCCCGCCACCGTCACCGGCATGCCGTACATGACCGACAGGTCGGAATCGACGGGACCGCCGAGCACGATGATGCCGTCCGGCGCGCCGTTCGCCGGGTCCCATTTCGGAAACCGGCTCTCCAGCGGATAGAGCATCAGGCTGCCGAGCGGCGTCAGGCCCACGATCGCCAGCAGCAGCATGGCAGAGACCACGAGCCTGCGGCCGAGCACGGCAAACCGGGTCAGCATGAGGATGGCGCCGAGCAGGCCCAGCGCGATCATGAAATTGGTCGGCAGTGCCAGCAGGCCGAGCGTCTTCGACAGGACAAAGAACATTGCGAGCTCCGGCGCGGGGTGAGGTGCCACGGCCGCCCTCATACACGACAGCCGCCATGCGTCGCCATCTCTCTGCGGCGGCCGGCGGATGCGCTATGCTCGGTCCCGAACCGGTACGAATGAGAGGACCATGGCCCATCACCATCTGCACGCGAGCCCCGAGACCTGCCATTGGGGCTTCTTCGAATCCCGGCTGAAGCCGGTGCTCACGATCGACAGCGGTGACGAGGTCACGATCGATTCGATCAGCGGCGGGCCCGACGTGGTGCCCGACACCAGCAAATTCCATGTGCCGCCGGAATTGTTCGACGTCCACGCCCGCAGCGAGCGCATGGTGCCCGGCCACATCCTGACCGGCCCGATCGCGGTCAAGGGCGCCGAGGTCGGCGACGTGCTCGAGGTCGACATCCTCGACGTCCAGCTGCGGCAGGACTGGGGCTACAATTTCATCCGGCCGCTGGCGGGCACCCTGCCCGACGATTTCCACGAGAGCCGGCTGATGAACATCCCGCTCGACAAGGACCGGATGGTCGGCAAGCTGCCGTGGGGCCTGGAGCTGCCGCTGGCGCCGTTCTTCGGCGTGATGGGCGTGGCGCCGCCGCCGGCCTGGGGCCGGATCACATCGCTGATCCCGCGGGCGATGGGCGGCAATCTCGACAACAAGGAGCTTAGGCAGGGCGCCAAGCTGTATCTGCCGGTGTTCGTGCCAGGCGCGCTGTTCTCCTGCGGCGACGGCCATGGCGTGCAGGGCGACGGCGAGGTCTGCGTCACCGCGATCGAGACCGCGCTGCAGGGCCGTTTCCGTCTCACCGTGCGCAAGGATCTCAAATTCGACTATCCGCGCGCCGAGACGGCGACGCACTACATGACGATGGCGATGGACCCCGACCTCGACCAATGCGTGGTGCGGGCGCTGCGCGACATGATCGTGCTGCTGGGCGAGAAGCGCAATTTGTCGCGCGAGGACGCCTACACGCTGTGCAGCCTCGCCGCCGATCTGCGGGTGACCCAGACCGTCAATGGCTCCAAGGGCATTCATTGCATGATCGCGAAGGCCGTCGTGCACGGGTGAAGATGGTCAGGTCTGCGCAAACCAACCGCTCCCTGGGGCTATGGGTCCCGGGTCGGCGCCACGTCGCCGCTGACGCGTCGTGGCTTGCCCGGGACGACAACGGAGAATGAGGCGAGAGCGGAGCAACTCAGGGACAAGCGTCCGCAATCCCGCGGCAGGTCATGCCCGAGCTCTGTTGCAGCATCTCACCCTCTGAAAGGTCGGAGGGCGCAGGGAAGGCCAGGCGTCGGCTGACGCCTGCGGCCCGCCTGCGAGAAAAAATGCAGGCGGCAGGTACCACAGGTGCAGCCGAGAACGCCCGGCCTTCCCTGCGCGATGGTCTTCACGCTTATACGCAGTCTGCCTGGTGCGCCGGGCTTGTTGGCCACCATACGCGATGATGCGCTTTCGCGCGCCACCGCGGGGACACCAGCATCGGGGTGTCAGCACGCTGCGACTTCACGTCCGCGCCGAGCCGTTCGTCCGCGCGTCCATAAGGACACGCTGCGGCTCCATCGCGGCCATCGCTCCCCGCCTCGCGTGTCGTGACGATCGCGCGCAACGCCCCTCCGGCTGAGACGGGATGGCGGCACTAAAGCACAATTTCCGGAAAAGCGAAAGAGATATTTCTGGAATGACGAATTTTCTCGCGGTGGCCGCGATGACCGTCCGCCTGCTCTGCAAAAATTTCAGCCAGGGTTCCCCAACCAGGCACCGTGGCACAACGGTGGTTGAAGAGACTGTCGGACACCGCGGCTCACGCGAATCTTCTCGACCCGTGCTTCGCCGTCGGATTCCGGCCCCGGACTCGCCGAGCGGGCGGAGAGTCACCGTCGCGACCGGCCCGGTCCGTCATATTTCCATAAAATTCAATGCCTTAACCAGTTATCCCCAAGCCGCTGTACAACCTATTGGATTCCTAATAGAGTCTAAAAAGTTACTTTTCTGTACACCGGTTACGGACTAGCTTTTAGGCATGGCGACGGAAAAAGCCGAAACTGACCGCATCCCCGTAACCCTAGCCCTGGCAACCATCGGCTATCTCGAAAAGCTCGTGAAACAGGGAACCCACGGCACCAGCGTTCCGGGTGTCTGCAGAACGTTGATTGAAGAAGGCATCCGGCTCGCCATCAAGGATGGGCTGCTGTCGATTCGCGACAACGGACGGGCGTAAGCTAGGGACACGCAACGCGGACAACAGTTTTCGGTGCAGCCGTCGGCCAGGACGATCCAGGACGGATCAAACTTGGAAGCGACAACAATGCCCGCCGAACGACAGACACTCCCCACCTGGACCGAGGAACGGCTCCAGGCCCTGAAGCAGCACTTTGAGGCCGGGCTGACCTGCCGAGAGATTGCCGCCGAGCTCGGCGTCAGCCGCAACGCCGTGATCGGCAAGATCTCCCGCCTGGCACTGACGCGCGACAATGGCGGCGATTCCAGGCGCGTGGTCCGCGCCGAGACGACACGCGATGGCGCACGCCGTCCCGTGCCAAAGCTGCGCCGCCGCATCCTGCGCGCGGTCCAGAACGACCCGCCGCCTGTGATCGTCGAGGAGCCGGTCGGCACCGTCGTGAACGGCTGCTCGCTGTTCGAGCTCTCCAAGGAACGCTGCCGCTGGCCGATCTCGACGCCCGGCGCCGATGATTTCTGCTTCTGCGGGTCGAAGCCGATCGAGGGCTTGCCGTATTGCCCCAGCCATACGCGAATGGCGTATCGGGTGGCGTCGTCGCGGTAATGAGGGCGGCGTAGCAAAGATCCTACGGGCCTAATGGCTTTCACGCTTTGCCTAGTCTCCGCATTTTGCGGGGACGGCGCGGCGGCCTCGTCTCCCCTCCCCGCAAGGGGGAGGGGAGCTCACCGTCTCGGGGCGAGAGATCCCGTCCCAACTACACCAATGGACCTGCCCTACCCCAGCTTCCACCCAGCCTCCTGCGCGAAGCGCTGGAAGAATTCCGGCTCGTAGGCCTGCTCCGGCGACTGGCGGACGCGCAAGTCCAGCAGCTTGGCGTCCTCGCCCACCAGAATCCGCCACTGCTCGGCCTTGACGCCGTCGAGGATGATCTTGGCCGCCTGTGCCGCCGTGGTCGGGGCGTCCTCGAGGAAGCTGCGGGCGCGCTCGCGGGCGGCAGCCTGGATGTCGGCGTCGCTCGTGGCGGCGACGTCGATGCCCATGCCCTGCATGCGCTGGCGGGCCAGGATGATCTCGGTCTCGCTGAGCTCGTCGGACTCCGTGCCGCTCTGCACCTTGCGCGAGTTGGAGACGATCGAGGTGCCGATATGGCCGGGCATCACCACCGAGCATTTGATGTGCGGCGCGTTGAGGCGGAGGTCGTTGATCAGCGCTTCCGTAAAACCCTTCACCGCGAACTTCGCGGCGCTGTAGGCGGTGTGCGAGACGCCCATGCCGACCGAGGCCCAGAAGCCGTTGACGCTCGAGGTGTTGACGATATGCGCCTCGTCCGCCTTCAGCAGCATCGGCAGGAAGGTGCGGACGCCGAGATAGACGCCGCCCCAGCAGATGTTGAAGGTGCGCTCCCACTGCTCCCTGGAATTGGTGAACAGACTGCCGCCGCCGCCGATGCCGGCATTGTTGAACAGTAGATGGATCTTGTCGGTGGCCTGCTGCTCGGCGAGCTCGTCGCGAAAGCGTTGGAGCTGCGCTTCGATCGAGACGTCGGCGACATGGGTGGTGACGCGCAGGCCCTGCGGCAGCTTCTCGGCCTCGCACAGCCGCTTCGTTTCGGCCATCGCCTCGACCGAGACGTCGCACATCGCGACGTTGCAGCCCTCGGCCACGAGCTGGCGGGCAAGCTCGCGGCCCATGCCCGTGCCGCCTCCGGTGATCACGGCGATCCTGCCGGCGAAATCCTTCATCAGATGCTCTTCCTTCCCTGCTGCGGGCGCAGCCCTGCCGCCCGGCCACTTCCTCGTTCTCTTCGCGGAACGCGTCCCGAGCTTAGGTCGTTTCGCGGGCCTGACCAGAGGGGATGTCGGGGATTTGCGTTGCAGCGCATGCAACGAAGATTTCAGCTTGGGATTGAACCTTCTCGAGGGGCATCCGACTTATCCCACGGGGAGGCAGGCTCGAGGAGGTTCGCATGGCGTACCAACAGGGGCACTGGCAGGAGGAAGGCTGGCGCGACACGATGGTCGATCCCGCGGGATCGGACGACGGCGCCTATGTGACGGGCTGGACGATCAGCGGGCTCGCAGTGATCGGCACCATCGTCGCGGTCTGGCTGCTCGGGATCTGAGACCCCAGACAGTCTGCAGCAGATATGAAAAGGGCTCGCTCACCGGCGAACAGCCTGCGGAAGACGATTGCGCCACTGCTCCTCCTCACTGCGACATTCGTTCTGCCTCGCTTTGAGCTGGCGGCCGCCGCCGCGTCGCAGCCTCCGGCTCGCGGGCACGGTTGGCGCCGGTCCCACGCGGCCGAACTCGTTGCATACAATTGAAGTCGATTGATTATTTTATAGGCTGAAACCGAGCAGGGAATTCGTCTGCCTAAGCTCCGATCATCTGCAAAATGGCGCCATTTCAACGACTTGGTGCGCCTGCCTGCCCGCGCGGCGCTGGCACAAAGCTTGCGATCACTCCCTTTCGAGGCTCCGCCGTGCCGGTGAAGCCGTGATGACAGCGCGGGCGGATCGACCCGCCGAGGGAGCTCACCAATGGACTTTGGCAGGATTTCACGACGGCATCTGTTGCAGGGTGGCGCGGCGCTGACGCTCGGCGCAGCCGCCGGCCTGCGGCCGGCCTTCGCGGCGGAGACGACGATCGGCTTCATCTATGTCGGCTCGCGCGACGACTACGGCTACAACCAGGCGCATGCGCAAGGTGCAGCGGCGCTGAAGAAGCTGCCTGGGCTGAAGGTCATCGAAGAGGAGAAGGTGCCGGAGACCGACGCGGTCGAGAAGACGATTGAGTCGATGATCAATCTCGACGGCGCCACGCTGCTGTTCCCGACGTCGTTCGGCTACTACAATCCGCACATGATCAAGATGGCCGCGAAGTACCCGAAGCTGCGCTTCGAGCACTGCGGCGGCCTGTGGAGCGAGAAGGACCCGAAGAACGCCGGCTCCTATTTCGGCTATATCGATGAGGCGCAATACATCGCCGGCATCGTCGCCGGTTATACGAGCAAGAGCGGCAAGCTCGGCTTCGTCGCGGCCAAGCCGATCCCGCAGGTCCTGCGCAACATCAACGCCTTCACGCTCGGCGCGCAGCTCGCGAACCCGAAGGCCACCACGCAGGTGATCTTCACCGGCGACTGGTCGATGCCGGTCAAGGAGGCCGAGGCCACCAACAGCCTGATCGACCAGGGCGTGGACGTCCTGACCTGCCATGTCGACGGTCCCAAGACGATGGTGGAGAATGCCGCGCGCCGCGGCGCCTTCGTCACCGGCTATCACGTCAACCAATCGCCGCTCGCGCCCAAGGCGTATCTGACCGGCGCGGAATGGAATTGGGAAGCGCTGTATCCGAAATTCGTCAAGATGCTCCAGGCTGGCGAGAGCATCCCGAACTTCTATCGCGGCGGCCTCAAGGAAGAAGTGGTCAAGATCTCGGCGTATGGCGAGGCGGTCTCCGAGCAGGCACGCAAGCATGCCGACGAAATCAAGAGCAAGTCCCTCGGTGAGGGCTACACCATCTTCAAGGGCCCGATCAAGGACAACAAGGGCAACACCGTGATCACCGCCGGGACCGAGCGCGGCCAGAAGGATCCTGAGCTCGAGAAGATGGACTACCTGGTCGAGGGCGTGATCGGAGCCACGTCGTGACATCAGAGGCGGCCGATCCGGTTGATGCGGCCGCCATCGCGCCGGCCGCCGACGCAGGTTTCCTGCAACGTTACGGCGGGAGCATCGAGTACATATTGATCCCGGGCGCGGCGCTTGTCGCCGCGCTCATCGTGTTCGGCATCTTCGTCGCGCTGTTCGGCAAGAACCCGCTCGATCTCTACTGGTACATGTATTACGGCGCCTTCGGCACCTGGTTCTCCTGGCAGAACACACTGACGCGGGCAGCTCCCTTGATCCTGACGGCGCTGTGCACCGCCCTGCCCGCGCAATTGGGCATGGTGATCATCGGCGGCGAAGGCGCGCTGCTGATCGGCGCGCTGTCGGCGACCTCGGCGGCCCTGGCGCTGCAGGGCATGCCGCCGCTGATGGTGCAGATCGCGATGGTGATCGCCGGCATGACTGGCGGCGGTTTGTGGATCCTGCTGTCCGGGGCCTTGCGGCAGTATCGCGGTGTCAACGAGACGATCTCGAGCCTGCTGCTGGTCTACATCGCGCTCGCGATCCTCAATCATCTCGTCGAAGGCGCGATGCGCGATCCGGCGAGCCTCAACAAGCCGTCGACGCGTGAGATCGGCGCGGCCAACATGATCGGCAGCATTCCCGGCACCGACGTACACTGGGGCCTGGTGTTCGGCCTGATCGCCGCCATCGCGGCCTATATGCTGATCTACCACACCACCTTCGGCTTTGCCGCGCGCGTCGCCGGCGGCAACATCCGCGCCGCCAAGATCGTCGGCCTGTCGGTCGGCAAATTGATCCTCACCGTCTGCTTCCTCGCCGGCGCCTGCGCCGGGCTGGCCGGCATGGTCGAGGTCGCCGCCGTGCAGGGCCGCACCAATGCCAACCTCGCCGTCGGCTACGGCTTCACCGGCATCCTCGTTGCGTTCCTGGCGCGGCAGAACCCGCTGGCAATCATTCCGGTCGCGATCCTGCTCGGCGGCATCAATGCCTCCGGCGGCTTGCTGCAGCGCCGGCTCGGGCTGCCCGACGCCTCAGTGATGGTGCTGCAGGGCATCATCTTCATTTCAGTGCTGGCGAGCGACGCGCTCTACGGCCGCATCGGTTTCCTCAAAGGAAAGTCCTGACGATGGCAGACGGCAACATCGGACTCTGGACTGTGCCGCTCGCGGTGCTCGGCGGCGCCATCCGCGTCTCCACGCCGTTCCTGTTCGTGAGCCTGGGCGAATGCATCACCGAGCGCTCGGGTCGCATCAATCTCGGCCTCGAGGGCACGCTGGTGATGGGCGCGATGAGCGCCTATGGCATCTCGTATCTCACGGGCTCGCCGTGGCTCGGCGTGCTCGCTGCCGGCCTCACCGGCGCGCTGTTGGGAGCCTTGCATGCCGGCATCTGCTCGCTGCCGCGCGTCAACGACGTCGCGGTGGGTATCTCGCTGATGCTGTTCGGCACCGGCCTCGCCTTCTTCCTCGGCAAGCCGCTGATCGAGCCCACCGCCGCGCGGCTGCCGGCGATCGATTTCGGCTGGTGGAGCGACGTGGCGCAGGTTCGCGCCGCGCTGCGCATCAACGTGCTGTTCCTGCTTGGCGTGGCACTCGCGCCGTTGCTGCTGTGGGCATTCAAGACCACGCGCTGGGGCCTCCTGATCCGCACTGCCGGCGAGAGCGCCGACGCGGCGCGGGCGATGGGCCATTCGGTGCTGATGATCCGACTGCGCGCCACCATGGCCGGCGGCTTCCTCGCCGGCATCGGCGGCTCGTTCCTGTCGCTGTTCTATCCCGGCAGCTGGAACGAGGGCCTGTCATCGGGGCAAGGCATCACCGCGGTCGCGCTCGTCATCTTCGCACGCTGGGACCCGATGCTGTGCCTGGGGGCCTCGCTGGCGTTCGGCGGTGCTGCCGCGCTCGGACCGGCGCTGCAATCGGTCGGTGTCACCTCCGGCTATCACTTGTTCAATGCCGCGCCCTACATCCTGACGCTTCTCATCATGATCATCACCTGCTCGCCGAAGCGCACCCTGAGCGGCGCGCCGGCCGAATTGTCCATCACCCGCTAGTCCAGAGGCCCGCCATGACCGCGCGCACCATCCGCTCCGAGCCCTATGCCTGGCCCTACAACGGCGATCTCCGTCCAGAGAACACGGCACTGATCGTGATCGACATGCAGACCGACTTCTGCGGCGTCGGCGGCTATGTCGACAAGATGGGCTATGACCTCTCCTTGACCCGCGCCCCCATCGAGCCGATCAAGACGCTGCTAACGGTGATGCGTGCGCAGGGCTTCTGCATCATCCACACCCGGGAGGGCCACCGCACCGATCTCTCCGACCTGCCCGCCAACAAGCGCTGGCGCTCGCAGCAGATCGGCGCCGGCATTGGCGACCCCGGCCCCTGCGGCCGCATCCTGGTGCGCGGCGAGCCGGGCTGGGAGATCATTCCCGAGCTGGCGCCGCTGCCCGGCGAGATCGTGATCGACAAGCCCGGCAAGGGCTCGTTCTGCGCCACCGATCTGGAGCTGATCCTGCGCCTCAAGGGCATCCAGAACATCGTGCTGACCGGCATCACGACCGACGTCTGCGTCCACACCACGATGCGCGAGGCCAACGACCGCGGCTTCGAATGCGTGCTGCTGTCGGACTGCTGCGGCGCCACCGACAAGGGCAATCACGACCACGCGCTGAAGATGATCAAGATGCAGGGCGGCGTGTTCGGCGCGGTCGCGACATCGTCGGCGCTGATCGAGGCGCTGTCGTGATCGGCGACGATCCGACGCCTGCGGGGGCATTCGGGGTCGAAGCGATCGCGATGACGATGCGCTTCGGCGCGTTCACCGCGCTCGACAATGTCGAGCTGAAGGTCAAGCCCGGCTCGTTCCACGCGCTGCTCGGCGAGAACGGCGCCGGCAAGTCGACCTTGGTGAAATGCATCATGGGCTACTACCGCCCGACCGAGGGCGACGTGCTGATCGGTGAGCGCGAACGGGAGATCAACAATCCCAAGGACGCGCATGCGCTCGGCCTCGGCATGGTCTACCAGCACTTCACGCTGGTACCGGCGATGACCGTCGCGGAGAACCTCGTGCTGGCGCGTGACGACGTACCGGCGGTGGTCAACTGGGCCAAGGAGAGGAAGGAGCTGGAGGCCTTCTTGGCGCGCATGCCGTTCCGCGTGCCGCTCGACGCCAAGGTGTCGGACATCTCCGCCGGCGAGCGGCAGAAATGCGAGATCCTCAAGCAGCTCTATCTCAAGCGGCGCTTTCTCATATTGGACGAGCCGACCTCGGTGCTGACGCCGGGCGAGGCAGATGAAGTCCTGGGCATGCTGCGCAAGATGGTCGAGGCCGGCGAGCTGACCATCCTGATGATCACCCACAAATTCCGCGAGGTGATGGCGTTCGCCGACGAGGTCACAATCCTCCGGCGCGGCAAGCTCGCCGGCCGCGGCAAGGTCTCCGAGCTCACGCCCGACGATATGGCGCGGATGATGATCGGCGCCGAGCAGCTCACCGTTCAGCCGGCGCGCTCCGGCGAGGCCGGCGTGGTCAGGCTCGAGGTCGAGAAGCTGGTGGCGCGCGACGATGCCGGCGGAGTGGCTGTGCATGATCTGTCGCTGACCGTGCGCGCCGGCGAGATCGTCGGCATCGCCGGCGTCTCCGGCAACGGTCAGCGCCAGCTGGTCGAGGTGCTCGCCGGCCAGCGTGAGGCCGAGAGCGGCGCTGTCCGTGTCTCCGGCCAATTCTATTCCGCGAGCCGCGAGGAGATGCGGCGCCACAAGATGTCGCTGCTGCCCGAGGAGCCGCTGAAGAACGCCTGCGTCGGCGGCATGAGCGTCGCCGACAACATCGCGCTGCGCGAGTTCGACCGCGCTCCGTTCGCCCGCGGCGGCTGGTGGCTGAACAAGTCCGCCTTCCGAAAGGACGCGACCGCCAAGATCAACCGCTACAAGATCAAGACCCGCACGCCGGATACGCCGATCTCGGCACTGTCCGGCGGCAACGTGCAGCGCGCCGTCCTGGCGCGCGAGCTCGGCCACGACGTCGAAGTGCTGATCGCCGCCAATCCGTGCTTCGGCCTCGACTTCGCGGCGGTGGCGCAGATCCATGCCGAGATCATGGCCGCCCGCAACCGCGGCGCCGCGGTGCTGCTGGTCAGCGAGGATCTCGACGAGCTGCTCGAACTCTCCGACCGCCTGGTCGTGATTTTCCACGGCCAGCTCGTCTACGAGACCCGCGTCGGCGAAGCCGACCTGACCGAGATCGGCCGCCACATGGCGGGACATTGAGCCGCACGCGGATAAACGACCTCAACGTGTTGACGACTAATTCATCCCGCCGCGGTAACATGACCCTCGGCGGGTTTTTATTCGGCTATTGATACGCCGCGCCTGTCGGCATTTTCGTTATTGTGTTTCAAACCCTTGGATAGCAGGTCGATCTCATGAAGGCCTATTTCATCGGCGGCGGCATCGGCTCGCTCGCGGGCGCAGCATTCATGATCCGCGACGGCGGCATCCCCGGTCAGGACATCACCATTTTCGAGAAGCGCCTGCCCTATGGCGGCAGCCTCGACGGCACCAGGCTTGCCGACGGCTCCTACTCCATGCGCGGCGGACGCATGCTGACGACCGAACAATACGAATGCACCTGGGACCTGCTGTCGACGATTCCCAGCTACTCACGGCCCGAGGAGAACATCCTCGGCGAAACCGTCGCCTTCAACGAGCTCCACGTCACGCACGCGCAGGCGCGGCTGGTCGATGCCAACCGGCACAAGGTCGACGTTTCCACCATGGGATTCTCGATGCAGGATCGCATCGAGCTGACGAGGCTCACGGAGACTTCCGAGGAGAAGCTCGGCAATTCGCTGATCTCGGACTGGCTGTCGCCGCCGTTCTTCACCACCAATTTCTGGTACATGTGGCAGACGACCTTCGCCTTCCAGACCTGGCACAGCGCCGTCGAGTTCAGGCGCTATCTGCGGCGCTTCATGAACGAATTCCCGATGATGAATACGCTCGGCGGCGTCAAGCGGACCGTCTACAACCAGTATGACTCGATCGTGCTGCCGCTGGTGCGCTGGCTCGAGGATCGCGGCGTCAACTTCGTCGGCGGCGCCGACGTCGAGGACATCGAGATCGTCACCACGGACGGCCGCCACCGCGCGACCCGGCTCGTGCTCAATCAGGACGGCGCACGCCGCAGCATCGATCTCGCGAGCGACGATCTCGTGTTCTACACCGCGGGCTCGATGACCGACGCGACCAGCCTCGGCAGCCATGACAGCTCGCCGAAGCCGCTTACCAAAGCCGACAGCCATGGCTGGACCTTGTGGGAGAAGCTCGCGGCCGGCCGGCCCGAGTTCGGCAATCCCGCCGTGTTCAACGCGTGCATCCCGGAGTCGAGCTTCGAATCCTTCACGGTGACCTGCCGCAATCCACGTTTCTTCGACGCGATGCAGGCCTTCAGCGGCAACGTCGCCGGCACCGGCGGCCTCGTGACCTTCACCGACTCGAACTGGCGCATGTCGATCGTGCTCTATACCCAGCCGTACTTTCCGAACCAGCCTGACGACATCCAGATCTTCTGGGGCTACGGCCTGTTTCCCGATCGCGTCGGCAATTTCGTGCCCAGGCCGATGTCCGAGTGCAGCGGCGCCGAGATCCTGAAGGAACTATGCGGGCACCTGCGCTTTCCGCTCTCGGTGTTCGCCGACGCGAGCTGCGTGCCGTGCTGGATGCCGTACATCATGAGCATGTTCATGCCGCGCAGCTATGGCGACCGGCCGCTGCCCGTGCCGCTCACCTCGCAGAATCTCGCCTTCATCGGCCAATATGTCGAGCTGCCCGAAGACGCCGTTTTCACGATCGAATATTCGGTGCGCGCGGCCATGCATGCGGTCTATCAGCTCTTGAAGATCGACCGTGCCATTCCGCCGGTCACGCCGTATGACAAATCGCTGAAGGTTTTGCTGCAATCGGTGGTGAAATCATTCGCATGAGGGACCACGCGAGATCGTGATCACCGCGCGCCGCGGCGGTTGACCTGGATCAGTTCCGCCAGGGAACACAGCGGCTAAGCCCCGGATCGCAACAGACGATCCGGGTGAACCATCATGAAGGCGTATTTCATCGGCAGCGGCATCGGCGCATTGGCCGGCGCGGCATTCCTGATCCGTGACGGCGGCGTCGCGGGACGCGACATCACCATCTACGAGAAGCGTCTGCCCTATGGCGGCAGCCTCGATGGCGCGCGGCTGCCCGACGGTTCCTATTCGCTGCGCGGCGGCCGCATGCTGACGACCGATCACTACGAATGCACGTGGGACCTGCTCTCCACCATCCCCAATGCCGGCGATCCCGGCCGCACCGTGCGCGACGAGACGCTCGCCTTCAACGAGGCCCATGTCGCGCATTCGCAGGCGCGCCTCGTCGATCGCAACTGGCACAAGGTCGACGTCTCCACCATGGGCTTTACGATGCAGGATCGGCTCGAGCTCGTCAGGCTGACCGAGGCCTCCGAGGACAAGCTCGGCAACTCCCGCATCACCGACTGGCTGTCGCCGCCGTTCTTCACCACGAATTTCTGGTTCATGTGGCAGACGACGTTCGCATTCCAGCCCTGGCACAGCGCGGTCGAGTTCAAGCGCTATCTGCATCGCTTCATGAACGAGTTTCCGCGCATCGAGACGCTGGCCGGCGTCAAGCGCACCGTGTTCAATCAGTACGACGCGATCGTGGTGCCGCTCGTCAAATGGCTGGAGGGCCATGACGTGAATTTCGCCGGCGGCGTCGATGTCACCGACATCGAGATCGCGACGGAAGCCGGCAAGCACGTCGTCAAGCGCTTGACCCTCGATCGCAACGGCAAGCCGGAGACGGTCGTGGTAGCAACCGACGATCTGGTCTTCCTGCAAAACGGCTCGATGACGGATGCGACCAGCCTGGGCACGCAGGATGCGCCGCCGCCGCGGCTCACCAAGCAGGACAGCCAGGGCTGGACGCTGTGGGAGAAGATCGCAAGGGGACGCCCGGAGTTCGGCAATCCCGCCGCTTTCAACTCATCGATCCCCGAATCCTGCTGGGAGTCCTTCACCGTCACCTGCCGCAATCCGCGCTTCTTCGACGCGATGGAAGCGTTCACCGGCAATGTCGCCGGCACCGGCGGGCTCGTTACCTTCACCGAGTCCAACTGGCTGATGTCGGTCGTGCTGTATCACCAGCCGCATTTCGCCGGCCAGCCTGCGGACGTGCAGGTGTTCTGGGGCTACGCGCTGCATCCCGACCGCATCGGCAATTTCGTGCCGAAGGCCATGGCCGATTGCGGCGGCGCCGACATCCTCAAGGAGCTGTGCGGCCATCTCAACTTCGACCTTTCGGTGTTCGACAACGCGACCTGCGTGCCCTGCCGCCTGCCCTACATCACCAGCATGTTCATGCCGCGCAACACCAGCGACCGCCCGCTGCCGGTGCCGGCGAATTCGAAGAATCTCGCCTTCGTCAGCCAGTTCGTCGAGATTCCCGACGACGTCGTGTTCACGGTGGAATATTCGGTGCGCGCGGCGCAGATGGCGGTCTATCAGCTGCTCGGCATCACCCGGGCGATTCCGCCGATCACCCGCCACGACAAGTCATTCCGCGTGCTGATCGAGACGGTGGAAAAGGCCTTCGCATAGCGCCGTGGCCCTTCGCATCTGCAAAAACGCGCGCCCGGATCAGGCTCGATCCGGGCGCTTTCCATCTCGCGAGGCAGAGTGCGCCTCTATGCTTGCGTGAGCTATCAGTAGCCGAGCAGTGCGAGACCGACCCAGCTGACGGCAAACAGCGACACCACCGAGGTTGCAGCGGCGAAAACAGACAGCGACACTTTCAAAGTCCTGAGGACCATACGCGCCTCCTTCAACGACAATGAACAGCACATCGAGGTGAACCCCGATGTCAGTCTGAAATTTCCTGAAACCCGACTCCGCGACGAGCCGAACACAGGTTTGGTGCGCGCGTGCGCGCAAAGGTTCAATGTCAGGGTGTGGGCCCCGACTGAGCTGCTTGATCGTTAACGACATGACCGGATCGCGGTTCCCGGACGAGAACTGGAACCGCTCCAAGGTCGGCCCGCTCCCCCCGAGCCCTGCATGCGGGACTCGCGGGTTGAGACGGCTCTTGGCTACACGTTTTAGGAAGGGTCGGCCGTCAGGGGCTATTTCAGCGGCAGGAACAGGTCCGCAGCCGTCTCGTGCTCGGGAACCTCCGGGAAGAAGTTCAGCCGCTGGCAATAGATCGGGAAGTCACGCGCCTCCTCGCCGCTGGCCGGAAGCCAGTCGCGATAGAGAAACAGCGCGGCCGGCTCCAGATTGTGGGTGTTGCCGACGACGCGCAGCACGGCGCAGCGTCCGCCGGGGATCTCGCCGACCCTGATTGTCGCGTCATCGGTCTCGACCGGCCGATCGGTCCCGACACAGAGATCCACGCTGTAATCGGCAGGCGACGCGGGGCGCCGCTCGGAGCGCCAGACCGTGAAGGTCGGATTGGTCCTGGGGTGCAGGCCGGCAGCCTTGCGCCAGGCGATGAAGCGCTGGATCGTGGCGCCGAGCGTCGCCGGGTCGCCGCGATGCTCCATGATCGCCACCGGCGTGGTCGGCACCTCGCGAATCGTCACGTCGTCAGGGGTATAGGTCGTCCGCATCAGCTTGCTCCTTGCTTCGTCGAAAGGCCCGAAGGCCGCAAGCCACGGCTCCCAGTCGGGAGATTTCCGGAACGATGACGGCGATTGCCCGAACCGTTGCCGAAAGGCGCGGGCGAAGGCGTCCGGTGCATCGTAGCCGGCATCCATCGCGACCTCCGTGACGGTTTGGGCATCGCTGTAGGCCAGCTGATAGGACGCCCGCTTCATGCGGGCGAGCTGGATGTAGCGATGCACGGACAGCCCGAAGGTCGCCGTGAACTGCCGGTGGAAATGATATTTCGAGTAAGCCGCGATGCTGCTCAGCGCGTCCAGGTCCAGATCATCGTCCAGATGCCGGTCGATATGATCCAAGACCCGCTGCATCCGGGCATGGTAGTTCTGCAGCGCCGCCTTCATCGTTCAGTACTCCGTGGCCGCAGCAGCTAAGCGCGCTCAACGCTGACGCGCTCGACCGATCTTGCGGCTTTGCCACGGGGTCAAAACCAGCACAAAGGATCGGGTCACCTCTTGTTGGCCTGGTCCTTTCTGCTCGCGCATATCTTCACGAAGACTGGATAAGCGGCGCCTGTTCCATGCTCATACAAATTGAAAATGTAGCGGCCCGGCTTGTCCGTGTAGATGATCCGATCATCCGCCTTGCGGTAGCCATCCTTGAGGAAACCATCAGGACCGTTCACCCAGACCTGCGCGCCACTATAGACAACCGCCTCCATCCCACCTTTCTCGTTCAATTGCTGCTCGACAATCCCGACGGTCAGAGCTTGGCCGCCCGCAAAGTTGCCGTAAAATCGCGTATCCAATCCTTGGTAAGACCAGCATTGTGAGCCTGGCTGCATATTGATTTGAACGTCGGCCTTCGCCGCCGACAGGAAGCCGACCAACACGGCACCGGCTGAGAGCAGTCTCGTCATCTTGCACATCTCGAAACGCGTTCTTTCTGTCGCATATGCGCTGATCGTAAGCTCCGCGCTCGCATAGATGGCGCCGCGCTTGGGCTCCGGCGCGGCCGTCGCATTACGGATCGACCGCAGTCACGATCCAGAACGATGCCGGCACCACGACGCGCGGCCCCTTGGCGTAGCGCGCCAGCGCCTTCCTCACGGCAGCGATCGCGGCCTCCGTGGCCTCGGACGGCTGCCCGGCCACGGCACGGCCGGCGGGCCCGATCGCGAGCGCCGTCTGCACCGCGCTGTCGAGGCCGGCGCCTGCGCCGAAGTCGAGCGCGATGTCGTGGCGCTCCAGCCGAATGCGCCGCAGCCCGGCATCGGTCATGACCTTCTCGATCCATTCGGCGGCTCCGAACGCGAAATCGTCCGGCGCGTGCGGCGGCAATCCCGGCAACTTCGGCACGTGGTCATAGGCCGCCTGCAGCGGCTCCAGCGCCCACGGGTTGTCGCGCAGCTCGCCCCAGCAGGCGAAGGCGACGCGCCCCTCCGAGTGCAGCGCATTGCGGATGTTGAGCACGGCGCGCACCGGATTGGCGAAGTACATGACGCCGAGGCGCGAGATCATGAGATCGGCGCTCGCGGCCTTGAAGTGATGCACCATGGCGTCGCCCTGCACGAAGCTCACCGGCGCATCGGCGGGGGTGAACTCGTGGGCCGCGGTCAGCATGGCTGCGGACACGTCGAGGCCAAGCACGCTGCCGCCGGGGCCGACCTTCTCGGCCGCCGCGATCAAGGTCGCCCCGCAACCGCAGCCGATGTCGAGCACCCGCTCGCCCGCCTGGATCGCCGCACGCTCCAGCAGCGCCTCCTGCACCGGCGCCAGTAGCGCATCGATCTCGGCGCGGCGCGCGACCCAGCGCCCGCCGCCCGCACCGTTCCAGAAGGCGATCTGCTCGGCGTTCTCGAAATGCCCAAAGGAGATGTCGACGACGGCGGCGTCCATGGAAGAACTCGGCACAATTGCAGAAATAAAAAACGAGGCCGGCGCGTCTAACGCGCGGGAATCCCGTCGCAGATGTTAAGCGGCCCTCACTGAGTTGGAAAGGTGCGGCGGGTCCGCGCGTACAGCGCATTTTTGGACCAGCGGGCGCAGGACCGCGGCGGCATGGTCCAGCTCAATAGTGATATTTGCACTGGGCAATATCGAGCCGTTGCGTGTCTCCTTGACCCGTGACGCGATAAACCAACCTGTGCTCTCCGGTGATACGCCGAGACCACCAGCCGTGGAGCGCATGTTTGAGGGGCTCTGGTTTCCCCAACCCCTTGAACGGGTCTCGTTTGATGTCCTTGATCAACGTGTTAATGGCCTGGAGAACTTTCTCGTCGTCCTTCTGCCACTCGAGATAGTCCTGCCAAGCGCCTTCGGTCCACGCGATAATCATGTGATCGGATCAAACCGACCTCGTCGGCTCAACCGGCTCACGCTCCGTCAGTTTACCCTCGTCTGCCTCCTGGATCGAACGCAGGAGATGAACGGCGTTTGCCGGGCTCCTCAGAAGATGGACGGTCTCCATAAGACCCTCGTATTCCTCCTCTGACATCAGCACCACGCTTCGTGCGTTCTGACGCGTAACGACGAGCGGTGCCCGTCCATCGCAGACCGCATCCATATAGGTTGCAAGATTGTTCCGCAGCTCGCTGTAGGAAACGTGAGCCATCATACACTCCCCCTTTCGAGGCACACTTTCTTGTACAGATATTTGGCAATCCAAGTAAAGCAAGAGTATCGTGGCACCTGAAGGCGACGCTGTCAGCGTGAGCTGAGCCTCCGATGAGGATTCCCAACCGCCGTCCGGCTCGCCGTCACGGGGCGAGGCGCTTCCGCCAAGAGTCGTGGATCCGCAATATTTGATCACTTCGACGGAGGGATGCAGAGGATCGAGCCCCGGATGAAAACAGAAGCGATCCCGAAAAATGGTCGGAGCGGCGGGATTCGAACCCACGACCCCTAGTCCCCCAGACTAGTGCGCTAACCGGGCTGCGCCACGCTCCGATGGCCGATCGTGTAGCCGTGATCGGGATGGGATGCAAGGCACGGCGGACGGGTTTCGTGGGGGCGATGGATAGAGCGGAGGTCGGGGACCGCCACCCCCAACCCCCTCCCCGCAAGGGGGAGGAGAGCGCAGCCGACTCGTGGCGCCGCTGCGGCTCCGAACTGGCAAATGCTTGGCGCCGTCGGCTCATCCTGTGTTTAGGGCAGCAGGCGCCCCTCACACCTCTTTCATGGCGCGATCGAGCAGCGCGCGGCAGTCCAGCAGCTCCTTGAGCACGCCTTGAAGCTTGTCGCGGTCTTCCGGCTTCATGCCGGCGCGGGCGGGCGGGCCGACCCGGAAGGTGTCGAGGATGTCGTCCTCGGTGTCGACGAAGCGGAAGTCGATGCCCTCCTCGTCGGAGGCCTCCTCCTCGTCCTCCGATTCGACCTCGGCCTCGCCGATCGGCTCCTCCTCCATGAGGGCCTGGCCGAGCGTCTCCTCCATCGCACCGAACGAGACCGCGGCAGAGCTGTCGGCCAGTCCCTGGACCGACTTGACGCCGTGCTCCTTCAGGATCCGCTGCACCCCCTTGATGGTGTAGCCTTCGCCATAGAGCAGGCGCCGGATGCCCTTGAGCAGGTCGACGTCGTCGGGCCGGTAATAGCGCCGGCCCCCGCTCCGCTTCATCGGCTTGATCTGGGCGAACCGGGTCTCCCAAAACCGCAGCACGTGCTGCGGAATGTCGAGCTCCTGCGCGACCTCGCTGATCGTCCGAAACGCATCCGGCGCCTTGTCCAAATGCCCGTTCCCCTTCGATCGTGCTGACAAGAAAGTGGCAGACTACGCTGAATAGATTGGACGAACTGTACGCGGGACGAACTGTACGCGGGACGAACTGTACGCGGGACGAACTGTACGCGGGACGAACTGTACGCGGAACGAACGATACGCGTTCGTCACGGCCTGCCGACAATGCGGCGGGGCGACGGCCCCCGGCCCTATTCCGGCTCGGCGCCGAACTCGGCGCTGGCCTCGCCGTTCATCTTGCCGCTGCCCTGTTGGCCGTTGATGCGCTGCTTCAGGATCGCGGACGGCTTGAACACCATGACTCGCCGCGGCGAGATCGGCACTTCCGTGCCGGTCTTGGGGTTTCGTCCGATGCGCTGCCCCTTCTTGCGCACCATGAACGACCCGAAGGACGATAGCTTGACCGTCTCGCCGCGCTCGAGGCAGTCGGTGATCTCTTTCAAGACCAGCTCGACGAATGCAGACGACTCCGTCCGCGACAGCCCCACCTTCTGGTAGACTGCCTCGCAGAGATCGACGCGTGTGACTGTTTTTCCGGTTCCCGCCATCGCCTGCCCCAAACTCACGGCGAATAATTCGCTCCGGAAATTAAGAGGTTAAGCGGCGGTGGTCAACAGCAGCGTGAATAGAAGTACAGGCCGTAGTGTCGATCTCTGGGCGTAATCCCGCCGCACGGCAGGCTCACCAGCGCACCAGGGCCGAGGCCCAGGTGAAGCCGCCGCCCATCGCCTCCAGCAAAACCACGTCGCCCTTCTTGATGCGGCCGTCCTTGACGGCCACGTCCAGCGCCAGCGGGATCGAGGCAGCGGAGGTATTTCCATGCCGATCGACCGTCAATACCACCTTCTCCGGCGCGATGTGCAGCTTGTGCGCCGAAGCGTCGATGATTCGCTTGTTGGCCTGGTGCGGCACGAACCAGTCGATGGTCTCGGCCGACAGGCCGGTGGCATCGAAGGCGTCGACGATCACGTCGGTGATCATGCCGACCGCGTGCTTGAACACCTCGCGGCCCTCCATCCGCAGATGCCCGACGGTCTGGGTCGAGGACGGACCGCCGTCGACATAGAGCTTGGCCTTGTGGCGACCGTCGGAGCGCAGATGCGTGGTCAATACGCCGCGATCGGCCGACGTGCCGCCCTGCTCCTGGGCGTCCAGGATCACCGCGCCCGCGCCGTCACCGAACAGCACGCAGGTGGTGCGGTCGTTCCAATCGAGGATGCGCGAGAAGGTCTCGGCACCGATCACGAGCGCACGCTTGAACGAGCGGCTGCGGAGGAAATTGTCGGCGGTGGCGAGCGCAAAGACGAAGCCCGAGCAGACCGCCTGCAGGTCGAACGCCGCGCCATGGTGGATGCCGAGTTCGTTCTGGACCGCAACCGCGGTCGCCGGAAAGGTGTTGTCCGGCGTCGAGGTGCCGAGCACGATCAGGTCGATCGACTGCGGATCGACGTCGGCCGCCGCAAGGGCGGCCCGGGCCGCGTTGATCGCCAGATGTGAGGTGAACTCGCCGTCGGCTGCGACATGGCGCTCACGGATGCCGGTGCGCTGGACGATCCACTCGTCCGAGGTCTCGATGCGGCTTGCCAGCTCGGCATTGGTCACGACCCGCTGCGGGAGGTAGGAGCCACAGCCGAGCACGACCGAACGAATTGTCACGAGACAGCCTCCTGGACGACGGATTCGGACGCCGGTGCGCCGCCGTCGGGATTGAGTGTTTGATTGATCTTGGTCAGGAGATCGTAGCGGGCCATCTCATAGCCAACCCTGACCGCCGAGGCAAAGCCCTCGGCATCGGTTCCGCCGTGGCTCTTCACCACCATGCCCTTGAGCCCGAGCACCACGCTGCCGTTGGATTTGCGCGGGTCGAGTCGGGCCCGCAAAGCGGCGAAGGCGCCGCGGGCCAACAGATAGCCGATCCGTGCAAGCCAGCTCGCCTGGATCGCGCCGCGCAGGAAATCCGTGACCTGGCGGACGGTGCCCTCGGCCGTCTTCAAAGCGATGTTGCCGCTGAAGCCCTCGGTCACGACCACGTCGGCCGCACCCTTGCCAATGCCGTCGCCCTCGACGAAGCCGATATAGTCGAGCTGCGGCAGGTTCATCGCGCGCAGCTGCTCGGCCGCCTCGCGGATCTCCTCATGGCCCTTGATCTCCTCGACGCCGATGTTGAGAAGGCCGACGGTCGGCCGCGGCTTGTTGAACAGCACGCTCGCCAGCGCGCCGCCCATCACTGCCAGCGCGACGAGATGGTGGGCATCGCCGCCGATCGTCGCACCGAGGTCGAGCACGACCGATTCGCCGCGCGCGGTCGGCCAGATCGCGGCCAGAGCCGGCCGGTCGATCCCGTCCAGCGTGCGCAGGCAGAAGCGCGCCATCGCCACCAGCGCGCCGGTGTTGCCGGCTGATACCGCGACGTCGGCCTCCCCCTTCTTGACCGCCTCGAGCGCGAGCCACATCGACGAGGTCTTTCGGCCGCGCCGGAGCGCCTGGCTCGGCTTGTCCTCCATGCTGACGGCGACGTCGGTGTGGATGACCCGCGAGACGGCCTTCAGCCGCGGATGCCGGTCGAGTTCGGGTACGATCTTGGCGCTATCGCCGAACAGCAGAAACTCCGCATCCGGATGGCGGCTCAGTGCGATCGCAGCACCGGGAATGACGATGGCCGCGCCGAAATCCCCGCCCATGGCGTCCAGCGCGATTCGAACCTTTTGAGGCATGACGTCCCGGAAACCTGATCTCGAGCTTTGTCTCGTCTTGGCCGTGACTTGCTTGGCCGTGTTTGGCGGTCGTTCAGAGGCATTGCGCGGCCGATGGACGGGCCAGAGGCCGTCCGGGCCTTTTCGTCGCACCCCGACCCGGGCGCGACAATAGCGTCTCTCCGTGTCGAAACAACCTCCCGGGGGCAATGCAATTTGCAACCGCCACGCGGTCCGGGGCCAGCAGGGACCCGTCTTTGCCATCGAAATCAGCAGCTTGAGAGGATTTCGAGAGGCTTTGTGACAGGATCGACCGCTTCCGGCCTGCACAACGGCGCGTCAATCCTCACCCGTTTTCTTCGCTTTGACGGCGCCCGGCCCGGCGGCATCTGCCGATTTCAGCGCCTTCAGCGCCGCGAAGGGATGGTCCTCCGGCTCGGCGGCTGCCGCCATCGGCTGCTCGAACACGGCGCCCGGCTTGCGCGGATAGGGATCGATCCCCAGGAACAGCGCGTCGGCGGCAAGCCGGCCGAGGTCGATCTGCCCGCCAATGACCGGCTCCGGCGGATCAGCCGTCTCCACCTCGCTGTTGGGATCGTCCTCGACCAGATCGGCAAGCTCGGGAATCTGCTCCGGCGGGGCGAACATCTGGTCGATCGGCTCGTCGATCTCGATCTCGATCGGATCGAGCGTGACGACGCAGGTCTGACCGATCCGGGCCCGCACCCGGCCCTCGACATGCACCTTGCCGTCGCGCTTCTGGACGACGTCGAACGAGGCATGGGCCGAGATGACCTCGCGCAGCTCGGCAAGCGCGGCGAGCGCGCGGCGCGTGGCTTCGTCGGCCTCGATCTCGCGATGCAGGCCGGCCTCCGGAATCTGCGCCACGATCACCGGCGGCGCCCGCCAGGGATCCTTCGCCGGATCTCGCCCCGTCTGTCGCGATGTGTCTGTGTCTCTGCTCATCTCGCTAGTCCTGCTGCACCGGCTGCGGGAAGCTCCAGCCGGCGCCGAGCAGCCTGTTGTCGTCGAGAGCGGCGAGGTGCGCGGCCACCCGCGCCGCATAGGCGGCAAGTCCGGCTGCGCTGTCCGGATGCTCCCCGTTCAAGATATTCTTCTGCAGCGCCTCCGCCAGCCGGGCCTCGCTCTCGGACCAGGCGAGGTCATAGGCGGCGGTGCGGCCATAGAATGCCTCGCCGAACTTCTGCATCCGCTTCGGCACGGTGAGATCCCCCACCCCCATCTCGCGCAGATTGTCGTCCATGTCGTCGCAGAAGCGGTCGAATAGCGCCTGCGATAGCTCCGACCCCACCCCGCGCAGCCGCCGCAGCACCAGCCAGAGGTGCAGAATCAGCAGATCGAGCCGTCCCTCGACCGTGTCGGGGACATTCAAGTGTCTATAAAACAACGGGTCTCGGGTTTGTGCCACGATCGTGCCATAGATCGGCTCGATGGTCCCGCGCGGGGACGGTCGGGATTTGCTGAGAAGGTTGAATGGCCAGAGCATGACGGTTCCGCGGTCGAGTTTCCCTGACCCTGTTCGGGGGCATGTTGCAATCCGCAAGTTTGCCCGGTACGTCAACGCCCTGCCCGACGCAAGGGGACGGGATCCGATCTGAAGAAGATGACCCAGACAATGCGAACGACTGCCCGCCTGCTCTCCCGCGGCCTGAGCACCCGACTGCGCACCGCCGGCGCGATCGCGCTGACCTGTCTGGCGCTGGCCGCCTGCACCGGCGAGCAGTTCCAGAAGGGCTACATCATGCCCCCCGGCGCGCTGGAGCAGATCCCGATCGGCGCCAGCCAGGACCAGGTGCTGATCGTGATGGGCACGCCGTCAACGGTGGCGACGCTCGACGGCGAGGTATTCTACTACATCTCCCAGCGCGCCGAGCGCCCTGTCGCCTTCATGAACCAGAAGGTGGTCGATCAGCGCGTCATCGCGATCTATTTCGACAAGAACCGCCAGGTCCGGCGGCTCGCCAATTACGGCATGAAGGACGGCAAGATCTTCGACTTCGTCAGCCGCACCACGCCGACCTCCGGCCAGGAGCTCAGCTACCTGACACCGCTGTTCAAGCTGCTCAGCTTCAACTGATCCCGACACGATCGCCGCAGCCCGGAATGTGATTCCGGGCCACGGCACAAAGCCGGACCGCTGCGCTGAATTGCGCAGCTCGCGCGCAATTGGCCTGCTTGCTCTGGCGCTGCAATCTTCCCTACCCTGCTGCAAAACAAGAGCAGGGAGGAATCATTGGCTCATAGCATCGCGCTGTCGCGCCGCAGGCTTCTGTCCGGAGCCGCAGCGCTGTCGACCGCCGCCATTCTGCCGCGCACGAGTCTCGCCGACTGGCGTCCGACCGAGACGATCAAGCTGATCGTGCCCGCCGCGCCCGGCGGCAGCACCGACGTGATGGGACGGCTGCTGGCCGCGCATCTGCAGACGGTTTGGGGACAATCGGCGGTGGTCGAGAATCGCTCCGGCGGTGGCGGCACGATCGGCACCGCCGAGGTCGCGCGCAACACCAAGGGGGACGGGTACACGATCCTGATCGGCAATCCCGGTCCCAACGCGATCGCCTATTCGATCTTCCGCAACCTCGCCTACAAGCCGGATCAGCTGCAGGCGGTGTCCAACATGATCCGCATCCCGAACATCGTCTCGGCGCATCCGTCGACCGGGATCAAGTCGATCCCGGAGCTGATCGCCTACCTCAAGGCCAATCCCGACAAGCTCAACTACGGCTCGTCAGGCGTCGGCCAGAGCCCGCATCTCACCGGCGCCTGGTTCCTGCAGCTCACCGGGTTGAAGATGACGCACATCCCGTTCCGCGGCGCCGGCCCCGCGCTGCAGGCCGCGCTCGCCGGCGACATCCAGATCCTGTTCGACAATCTGTTTCCGTCGCTGCCGCAGGTGCAGGACGGCAAGCTGACCGGCCTGTGCGTGACGACGCCGGAGCGCAGCGCCAACGCGCCCGACCTGCCGACGATGCGCGAAAGCGCGCCGGAGCTGGCCAAGTTCGACGTGTCGTCCTGGTTCGGCGTGTTCCTGCCCAAGGCCTGCCCGCCGGAGATCGTCAGCGCGCTCAACCTGCAGGTCAAGGCGATGCTGGAGCGCGAGGACATCGCTAAGAACATCGCGGCCATGGGCGCCCGCGCCGACTACGGCACGCCGCAGCAGTTCGGCGATTTCGTCCAGGCCGAGACAGCCAAGTTCGCGTCGATCATCCAGAAGGAAGGCCTGCAGATGGACGTGAAGTAGCCCTGGGCCCGGCGGCGCCGCGTCTCGGTGGAGCATTGGAATAGGGTTCGTGGTGTAACGGCACCTTAAGCGGGATGGTGCGATAGATGGCGGCCGCGCGTCCTTGATCCGGTTGCGAGATACCATCAGCCGATGCCGGGCCGACGACCTCGCGTGGATGCGGTCCGATCACCGTCCGAGGGGCAGGCGCCGGCGATGTCCATCGCATGAGCCGTGCCTTGCCCAACAGCGTTCTCCACCAGCTCGAAGACATTCTCGCCAGCCGATACGTGTCGCGGCGCGCCGAGATCCTGGAGCGCGTCACCGACCTGTTCGTCGTGGGCTCGGGCAAGTTCACCGAAGAACATGTCGATCTGTTCGACCACGTGCTGTTCAAGCTGCTCGACAACGTCGCCATTGCGGCGCGGGCGCAGCTCGGCAGCCGGCTCGCGATGCTGCCTGACGCGCCGCCGCGGCTGCTCCGTCTGCTCGCCAGCGACGAGACGATCGCGGTGGCAGGTTCCGTGCTGCGCCAGAGCGAACGGCTCGACGACGAGACCCTGGTCGCGACCGCGCAGACCCGGGGCCAGGAGCATCTGCTCGCGATCTCCGACCGCAAGATCCTCACGGAATCCGTCACCGACGTTCTGGTCGATCGCGGCAATCAGGCCGTCGTTTCGAACACCGCCAACAATGGCGGCGCGCGCTTCTCCGATCACGGCTTCTCCGGCCTGGTGACCAAGGCATCCGAAGATCCCCGCCTCGCCTTGAACCTCTGGAGCCGACCCGACAGCCCACGCGAGGTGCTGGTCCGGCTGTTCGTCGAAGCCTCCGACGCGGTGCGCAGCCAGCTCGCCAGCGCTGATGCGGCGCGGGCCGAGATCGTCGAGCTCGCCGTGGCGCAGGCTTCGGATCATCTGCAGGCCGCCGCGCGGACGCGCTCGGCCGATTTCGTCACCGCCAAGGACTATGTCGAGCTGCTGCACGCGACCGGCCAGCTCCACGAGGCGCAGCTGCACGGCTTCGCCAAGGAAGGCAGCTTCGACAAGGTCATGCTGGCGCTGTCCCTGATGTGCAAGCTGCCGCTCGACGTGGTCGAGCGCGCCTTCGTGCACAACCAGCCGGATCAGCTCCTGGTGCTCGCCAAGGCGTTCGACCTGTCCTGGGTCACCACCACGACGCTGCTGTTCATGCAGGCGCATGCCAGCGGCAGCGCACGCCCACAGCTCGACCAGCATCTGGCGAGCTTCTCGCAAATGCAGCCGCGAACCGCGCAGAGCACGCTGCAGTCGTATCGGACGCGGCAGCGCGCGGCGGAATAGATGGCGTCACGACACAACGAGAGACAATGAAAGACCCCGCAGCTCGCGCCGCGGGGTTTTTATTGGTCAGGACATCGCCCCGCTCAGTGCGCGAGGATCGCCAGCAGCAGCAGGGCCACGATGTTGGTGATCTTGATCATCGGGTTCACCGCGGGGCCGGCCGTGTCCTTGTAGGGGTCGCCGACAGTGTCACCCGTCACCGCCGCCTTGTGAGCATCCGAGCCCTTGCCGCCGTAGTGGCCGTCCTCGATGTACTTCTTGGCGTTGTCCCAGGCGCCGCCGCCCGAGGTCATCGAGATCGCGACGAACAGGCCGGTGACGATGACGCCGAGCAGCATGGCGCCGACGGCCGAGAACGCCGCCGACTTGCCGGCTGCGCCGCCGCCCGCGATGGCGTAGATCAGGAAGTACACGACGATTGGCGACAGCACCGGCAGCAGCGAGGGGATGATCATCTCCTTGATCGCCGCCTTGGTCAGCAGGTCAACCGCCTTACCGTAGTCAGGCTTGTCGGTGCCCTGCATGATGCCCGGCTTCTCGCGGAACTGACGCCGCACCTCCTCGACGATCGCGCCGGCCGCACGGCCGACCGCGGTCATGCCCATCGCGCCGAACAGATACGGCAGCAGGCCGCCGAACAGCAGACCAACCACGACATAAGGGTTGTTCAGCGAGAAGTCCGGCTTGATCCCCGCGAAATAGGGATGGTGCGCCGAATCCGCGATGAAGAACTGGAGGTCCTGGTTATAGGCCGCGAACAGCACCAGCGCGCCGAGACCGGCCGAGCCGATCGCGTAGCCCTTGGTGACCGCCTTGGTAGTGTTGCCGACCGCGTCGAGCGCGTCGGTCGACTTGCGGACCTCCTTCGGCAGACCGGCCATCTCGGCGATGCCGCCGGCATTGTCGGTGACCGGGCCGAAGGCGTCGAGCGCGACGATCATGCCGGCCAGAGCGAGCATGGTCGTGGTGGCGATCGCGATGCCGAACAGGCCGGCCAGGCTATAAGTGACCAGGATGCCGGCGATGATGACGATCGCAGGCAGCGCGGTCGACTCCATCGAGATGGCGAGGCCCTGGATCACGTTGGTGCCGTGACCGGTCACCGAGGCCGCCGCGATCGACTTCACCGGGCGGAAGTCGGTGCCGGTGTAGTATTCGGTGATCCAGATGATGAGGCCGGTGACGACCAGACCGACCACGCCGCACATGAACAGCGCCGTGCCGGTGTAGTCGACGCCGTCGAGCTTGCCGAAGCCGATCAGCCAGGCGATCGCCAGCGCCACGCCACCGAGCGACAGGACGCCGGTCGCAATCAGGCCCTTGTAAAGCGCGCCCATGATCGACTGGCTGGCGCCGAGCTTGACGAAAAAGGTGCCTGCGATCGAGGTGATGATGCAGATGCCGCCGATGGCGAGCGGCAGGGTCATCATGTTGGTCAACAGCGACGACTTGGCGAAGAAGATGGCCGCCAGGACCATGGTGGCGACCGCGGTCACCGCGTAGGTCTCGAACAGGTCGGCGGCCATGCCGGCGCAGTCACCGACGTTGTCGCCGACGTTGTCGGCGATGGTCGCGGGGTTGCGCGGATCGTCCTCCGGGATGCCGGCTTCGACCTTGCCGACGAGGTCACCGCCGACGTCGGCGCCCTTGGTGAAGATGCCGCCGCCGAGACGGGCGAAGATCGAGATCAGCGAGGCACCGAAGCCGAGCGCGACCAGCGCGTCGATCACGGTGCGACTGTCCGGCGCGAGCTTCATGAAGCCGGTCAGGATGCCGAAATAGATGGTGACGCCGAGTAGTGCGAGACCGGCCACGAGCAGACCGGTGATGGCGCCGGCCTTGAAGGCGAGTTCGAGGCCGCCGGCGAGCGAGGTGATGGCCGCCTGTGCCGTGCGGACGTTGGCGCGCACCGACACGTTCATGCCGATGAAGCCAGCCGCGCCGGAGAGGATCGCGCCGATCGCAAAGCCGATCGCGACGAGCATGCCGAGGAAATACGCAAGGAGCACGAAGATCACGACACCGACGATTCCGATCGTCATGTATTGGCGGCGAAGATAGGCCTGCGCGCCCTCACGCACGGCCGCCGCGATTTCCTGCATGCGCGCATTGCCGGCGTCCGCGCTGAGCACCGATTGTGTGGCCCAGATCGCATAGACGATCGACAGCGCTCCGCAGAGCACGATCACCCATAAAGCTGACATTTAGTTTCCTCGGCTCTTTGCTTTTTCTAACTACGTCACGCCGCGATGGTGCGACGCACGCCCCCTGTCAGGCCGCCCCGGGCGGAGCCGCCTCGAACATCATGAAGCTTGCCAAAATCGCCATGATGACGCAACGCCGCGACGCCTGAACCGCTCCAAATTCAGACGCTTCTTTGGTCGCATTGTGCGGTGCAAATAGGTATCAGAAGTGGCTGAAGGACAAGCGCGTCAGTGTGACGGGACGGCCCTGCCCGTCTAGGAAGCGCGGGGCTCGCGTTCCTTCGACGATGGCGCCGATGTCGGTGACGGCAACGCCCGCCGTCTCGGCTGCAGCACGGAACGCTGCGCATTGCGCTGCGGGAACAGTGCAGAGGATCTCGTAATCGTCGCCGCCGGAGATCATGCTTTCAAGCTGCGCGGCCCCGACAGCGAGCAGCTTCGCCGCCGCCGGCGATCGTGGAATGTGTGAAAGCGTGATGTCGGCGCCCACGGAAGAGGCGGCGCAGAGCTTGATCAGGTCGCCTGCGAGGCCATCGGAGACGTCCATCGAGGCGGTCGCGTAGTCTCTCACGGCCGCGGCCAGGGCATTGCGCGGCTGCGGCGTGCGATAGCGGCCGATCAGCATATCCCGCGCGGCGGGATCGTCGGCCAGCGCCGCCGCCTCCGCTGTGCCCGTCAGCATGCACAGGCCGAGCGCGGCATCACCGATCGTTCCCGTGACCATCACCCGGTCGCCGGCACGCGCCCCGAACCGATGCACCATCCGGCCCCGGGGCACCCGACCCCAGGCTGCGATCGAGATCATCACGGGACCGGGCGTCGACACGGTGTCGCCGCCGAGCAGCGGACAGCCGAACGCAGCCGCGTCCTCGCCGAGGCCACGCGCGAACTCCGACAGCCACGCCTCGTCCTTCTCGCGCAGCGCCAGCGTCAGGACGAAGCCGGTGGGCACGGCGCCCTTGGCGGCGAGATCGGACAGGTTCACCCGCAGCGCCTTGCGCGCGATGGTGTCGGGGGGATCGCTGGCGAGATAATGGACGCCTTCGACGATGGCGTCGGTCTTGACGACGATGTCGTCACCATTGGCCGGAATGATCGCGGCATCGTCGACGAGGCCGAAGGCGCCGGGGTCCGTCGCCAGCGGCTTGAAATAGCGGGCGATCAGGGAGTCTTCGCCGGAGGGGTTGTGGGTCACGCGCTCGTCCCCCACACTTTGCACACTCTGCTGTCATCGCCCGGCTCGACCGGGCGATCCAGTACGCCGCGGCCATTCCGTATCCCTTGAACGTCTCTGGAATACGGGATCACCCGCCGTCGCGGGTGATGACAGTCGAGGAAAGAGACTGGCATCGCGCCGGTTCGCAACGATCGTGCTCCGGCGCCCCCCATCGCTACTTCGGCCCCATCTCGTCGGCTCGGTATTGCCGGGCGAGTTGCTCCAGCACGGCGTTGACCATGCCGGTCTCGTCGCGCTCGACGAAGGCATGGGCGATGTCGACATATTCGGACACGACGACCCGCGCCGGAATGTCCTTGCGCCGCTCCAGCTCATAGGCGCCGGCACGCAGCACCGCGCGCAAGATCGCCTCGATCCGCTGCAGCGGCCAGCCGCGCTCCAGCGCATTGTCCAGCACGGGATCGATCTTGGTCTGGTCGCGCACCACGCCGGAGACGATGTCGCGGAAGAAGGCGGCCTCGGCCGGCAGATACTGCTCGCCCTCGACCTCGTTGCCGAGCCAGTGGCTCTCGAACTCGGCCAGCACGTCGTTGATGCCGGCGCCGGCGATGTCCATCTGGTAGAGCGCCTGCACGGCGGCAAGCCGCGCCGCGCCGCGCCGGTTGGCCTTCCGATCGTTTGCTCTGACCGGGCCCTTGAACGGTTTGTTGCTGCTCTCGGCCATCTCAGCCTCGCGCCAGACGGCGTTTGATGCGCAGCACGGCGAGCGCGGCCCGCGCAGCATCGCCGCCCTTGTTCATTTCCGAGACGCGGGCGCGCGCCCAGGCCTGATCCTCGGTGTTGACGGTGAGAATGCCGTTGCCGAGCGGCAGGCCGCGCGCCACCGACAGGTCCATCAGCGCCCGCGAGGACTCCTGCGACACGATCTCGAAATGGATGGTGTCGCCGCGGATGACGCAACCGAGCGCGATCGCCGCATCATAGGGCTTGCCGTTCTTGGCGGCCGCATCGAGCGCAATGGCAATGGTCGCCGGAATCTCCAACGATCCAGAGACCGTGAGAACATCATAGCCCACGCCCGCCGCCTTCAGCTCGGCGGTGGCGCCCTCCAGCAGGGCATCCTGAAGATCGTCGTAGAAGCGGGCCTCGACGATCAGCGCCCGGGCGCCGGAGATGTCGGTCTGGTCTTTGAGCGGCGCGCGCCGTGCGTCTGCCATGGTTCTGTTTCCATTGTCTTCAGGTGCCTCGTCCCAAGGGAGCGGCCATCCGGCCGCCTCGCGAAGGGCGAGATGAAATCGGCCTCATGCTGCGAGACGACACATCGGCGCCTCCTCGCAATCAGGGCTGGCCTTGTAGGCGCCAGCGCCCGCAAAGCCAAGACGGAAAGCCCCCTTCGAGGCTACTTCATTTCCGTGAGGCGCGCGGCATAGCGCGCCATCAGGTCGACCTCGAGATTGACCTCGCCGCCGGCCTGCCAGGACGACAGCGTGGTGACCGACAGCGTATGCGGAATGATCAGCACCGAGAAGGCCAGTTCGTCGACGGTGTTGACCGTCAGCGACACGCCGTCGAGGGTAACTGAACCCTTGGTGGCGATGAAGCGCGCCAGATCCCGCGTTGTCTTCAGCACGAACCGCGCCATATCAGGCAGGTCGTCGCGGCTGACGATGGTCGCAATACCGTCGACATGACCCGAGACGATGTGACCGCCGAGCTCGTCGCCGATCTTCAGCGCCCGCTCCAGGTTCAGCTTCGTTCCGACGCGCCAGTGCTTGGCCGTGGTCAGCGCCAGCGTCTCCGCGGCGGCATCGACCTCGAACCAGGTCTTGCCGTCGGTGAGGCCCGACTGCACGACCGTGAGGCAGACGCCGTTGTTGGCGATGGACGCGCCATCGGCGATCGTGGCCTGGTCGTAGCTGCAGGCGATGCGCAGCCGGTGCAGCTTGCCCTCGGTCCGCGGCGTCAGGCTGACGATCTCGCCGATATCGGTGACGATGCCGGTAAACATTACGCGCGCTCGTAAATCGTAAGGGTGTCGGGATCGAGCGTTTCGCTAGCACGAACGCGATAGGCCGGCGACTGCGTGATTGCGGTCAGCGGCAATGCATCCAGCGCAGCGATCCCGTCCGCTCCGATCTCCCCGGGACCACGCAGCAGCCAGATTTCATCGACCAGGCCACTTGCCATGAAAGATGATGCGACGCGGCTGCCGCCTTCGATCATCAAACGGGTGATGCCCTTCTCGGCGAGCGCCTTGAGCACGGCGGGTGGCTCCAGTGCCGACGGTGCGACCTGCGGCGGCAGGCGGATCACCTGCGCGCCGGCGGCTCCCAGCTTGGTCGCTGCGGCGGGCTCCGCCACCTCAGAGGCAACGAGCCAAAGCGGCGTCGTCCGCGCTGACTGCACCAGACGGCTGGCGGTCGGGAGGCGCAGGACGGGGTCGAGCACGACACGGACCGGCGAGCGGGATTCCATGCCGGGTAGCCGGCAGGTCAGCAGCGGATCGTCGGCGATCGCGGTGCGCACGCCGATCAGGATCGCGTCGCTCTGGGCACGCAACACATGCACGCGCGTCCGCGCCGCTTCGCCGGTGATCGCGACCGGCGTGTTGCCCGCGGCTGCAATCTTGTCGTCGGCCGAGACGGCAAGCTTCAGGATCACATGCGGCCGCCCGTCGCGGATGCGTCGGAAATGACCCGAATGGTCGCGCTTGGCGTCCGCCGAGCAGAGGCCGACCTCGACCTGGATGCCGGCGGCGCGGAGCTTCGCATGTCCCTGCCCTGCGACCTCCGGATTGGGATCCTCGATCGCCGAGACGACGCGGCTGATTCCGGCTGCGATAACCGCGTCCACGCAAGGCGGCGACTTGCCGACATGCGAACACGGCTCCAGCGTCACGTAGAGCGTGGCGCCTTTGGCTGCCTCCCCGGCACGGCGCAGCGCCTCGGGCTCGCCATGAGGACGTCCACCGGGCTGGGTCCAGCCGCGGCCGACGATCACGCCGTCCTTGACCACCACGGCACCGACGGCGGGATTGGGCCAGGTCCGCCCCAACCCGCGGCGGCCGAGCGTCAGCGCGAGCTGCATGAAGCGGCGGTCGGCGTCCTTCTGAGCCTTCAGCTTCTCGCCGACCTGATCGACCAGAACCCGGAAGATCATTTGCGGACCGGCGCGAGGCGCGGTGCTTCGTCCTCCGCCGAGAGCTCGCCGAGCACGGCCTCGAAATCCTTGGCCTCGCGGAAATTGCGGTAGACCGAGGCGAAGCGGACATAGGCCACGTCGTCGAGATCGCGCAGATGCTCCATCACGATCTCGCCGATCGCCTCCGAGGACACTTCCGACTCGCCGCCGCTCTCGAGCTCGCGCACGATCGCCGAGACCATCTTCTCGACCCGCTCCGGATCGACCGAGCGCTTGCGCAAGGAGATCTGCACCGAGCGCATCAGCTTGTCGCGGTCGAACGGCACGCGGCGGCCGTTGCGCTTGATCACGGTCAGTTCGCGCAGCTGCACCCGCTCGAAGGTCGTGAAGCGGAAATTGCAGGTGACGCAGACCCGCCGCCGCCGGATCACCGAGGAATCCTCGGTGGGGCGGGAGTCCTTCACCTGCGTATCGAGACTGTTGCAGCTCGGGCAGCGCATTTCGCGTTAAGCCTTACTGATAGATCGGGAACCGGTCGGTCAGCGCCTTCACCTTCTCCTTGACCGCAGCTTCCACCAGCGGCGCGCTGCCGTCCGGCGCCTGTGCGATCGCGTTCAGCACCTCGGCGATCAGGCTGCCGACCTGCTGGAATTCGGCGACGCCGAAGCCGCGGGTGGTCGCCGCGGGGGTGCCGAGACGCAGGCCCGAGGTGACGAACGGCTTCTCGGGGTCGAACGGGATGCCGTTCTTGTTGCAGGTGATGCCGGCGCGGACCAGCGCCTTCTCCGAGACGTTGCCCTTCAGGGCCTTGGGCCGGAGGTCGACCAGCATCAAATGGTTGTCGGTGCCGCCGGAGACGATGTCGAAGCCGTGCGCGCGCAGCGATTCCGCCAACGCCTTCGCATTCTCGACGATGTTCTTCGCGTAAGTCTTGAACTCCGGCCGCAGCGCCTCGGCGAAGGCCACCGCCTTGGCCGCGATCACATGCATCAGCGGACCGCCCTGCAGGCCCGGGAAGATCGCCGAGTTCAGCTTCTTGGTCAGCGCCTCGTCGTTCCAGAGGATCAGGCCGCCGCGCGGGCCACGCAGCGATTTGTGGGTCGTGGTCGTCGTGACGTGGGCATGCGGCACCGGCGAGGCATGTACGCCGCCGGCGACGAGACCGGCGAAGTGCGCCATGTCGACCAGGAGGTAGGCTCCGACGTGGTCTGCGATCTCGCGGAAGCGCTTGAAGTCCCACGGGCGCGAGTAGGCGCTGCCACCGGCGATGATCAGCTTCGGCTTGACCTCCTCGGCCTGCTTGGCGACCGCATCCATGTCGATCAGATGATCGTCACGGCGGACCGTGTAATGCGCGGCCTTGAACCACTTGCCGGACATGTTGACCGGCGAGCCGTGGGTGAGATGGCCGCCGGCGGCGAGGTCGAGGCCCATGAAGGTGTCGCCGGGCTGCAGGAGCGCCAGGAACACGGCCTGGTTCATCTGGCTGCCGGAGTTCGGCTGGACGTTGGCGAAATTGGCGCCGAACAGCTTCTTGGCGCGGTCGATCGCGAGGTTCTCCGCGACGTCGACCCATTCGCAGCCGCCATAATAGCGCGCGCCCGGATACCCTTCCGCGTACTTGTTGGTCATCACCGAGCCCTGGGCCTCCAGGACCGCCCGGCTGACGATGTTTTCCGAGGCGATCAGCTCGATCTCGTGCCGTTGCCGACCGAGCTCACCCTTGATGGCGGCGGCGATTTCGGGATCGGCCTCGGCCAGGGTGGCGGAGAAGAAGGAATCGACTGACGAGGCGGGCTTGGCGCTGGAAGCGGTCATCGGCGGAATATCTCCACGTCCGCAAGGCCTTAGGTGGCCTGCGGTCGGTTCAGTGAAGTCGGTCGGAAAAGACCCCTGCCCTTACCATATGGGCGGCGGCAGGCCAAGGGACAGGCCAAGCGGTTGCGGGTCAAACCGGATATTTGCGCCAGATATGGTGGACGAGGTCCGGTGCAAGCCCTGCTCAAGCCCCGCCGCAGGAGTGCCAGCTTTCCGACATCTGCCACGTTTCCTTGGTCCGGAGATTGGTCGCCTTGTAGACTTGCCCCCGATCATCGCCGGGCGGGCATTGCTTCGGCTTCCAGACGGTGCAGAGACGCACGGGATCGCCCAGTTTGGAATGGGCCACGGCGGCGTTCCACTCTGCGTCGATCTGCTCGGCACCGCTCTGGTACAGCACGTGCCTCCCCGGATCCATAATGGGATCACCATACTTGCCGCGCTTCTCGCCGCGCTTGAACGGGGTAGGCGACAGCGGCTCATCAAACCGATCAGCAATTTTCGTGATCGTCGTCGCTGCGCAGGCGCCTATTGTGGCCAGTGCTTCTCGACTGTTCGGTCCCTTCTGGGGTTAAACCGTCTCAGCCATACTCTTCGTGGGCAGGCTCAGCTCACCGCACGCGAAGGCCAAGATTCCTGCCACGACAATGACTCGGGACACCAAATGCATCGCCCCCCAAATACAAACAACCTGCATGAAACCGGACGGTCTCATACAGGTTGTGAGGCAAGCGCGCGGCGAGCAATGCCGCACCGAAAGACATCAGAGGCCGGTGTAGCCCGCCTTCACCGGATCGACGCGGCCATCGAGCTGACGCAGATAGGTCAGGCCGCATACCGTCAGGCGGTGCGGATCGCGCTCGCCGGCTTCGAACAAGGTCTGGATATAGGCGCTCACCTTGCGGCGCGCCTCGTCGCTCGCCGCGGCGGTGCGGTTCGCCAGCAGGTCGTAAGTGTGCATGATGCGATCGATGGCGGCTTCCATATCATCCCCTCTTGAACGTCAGGCCGTCAGGCAGACTTGAACATCGAGATCGCCTTGTTGGCGAGCTTGAGCTTGTTGAATTCTCCGCGGTGAATCAGCTGAACGATGATGTCGACAAGTCTCTCGTTCGGCGCGAACTCCTCTGGCAGCTCGCCGGAGAGACGCAGATAGTTGGAGGCGATGGCATAGGCATCCCCAACCATCGCCACGTTCATGACTTGCATTCCGGCATCGTGCAGCATGGTCCGACCTCCGGTCCAGGGACATAAGCCCAGGAGCCTCGATTGGTTCCAATTCGGACCGGGGTTTTTGCCAAGGTTTTTGCCAAGGCGAACAAGAAAACGCCGGCCCGAAGGGGCCGGCGCAAGAACGACTTCCAGACGATCAACGGCTGTCCGGTTTTGGCTCTCGATGTCTGAGGCCGGCTCAGCCGAAACGGTGAGACCGGCTCAGAGGCGATACAGGATCTGGTCGGTCCAGAACCGCTCGAGACGATGCAGCGACTTGTTGAGCGTGGAGAACTCCTCGCTCGAAATGCCGCCGACCTGCTCCACGGTCTTGACGTGCTTCTGATACAGCGAGTCGACGATGCGGCGGATCTCCTGCCCCTGCGGGGTCAGGCGGATGCGGACCGAGCGGCGATCGACGCGCGAGCGCTGGTGATCGAGGAAGCCGAGCTCGACCAGCTTCTTCAGGTTGTAGGAGACGTTGGAGCCGAGATAGTAGCCGCGCGTGCGCAGCTCGCCCGCGGTCAGCTCCTTGTCGCCGATGTTATAGAGCAGCAGCGCCTGGACCGAATTGATATCGGAACGACCACGGCGGTCGAACTCGTCCTTGATGACGTCGAGCAGACGGCGATGCAGCCGCTCCACCAGCGTCAGTGCTTCCAGATAGAGCGACTGCACGGTGCCGCCCTGGCCCGGCGCAGCAGTCTCCACGGCCGTCGCAACGGCTTTCATCATGACACTTCCCCTGTCGTCGTTTTTGTCGACTTATTCGACGAAACTTTTGTCCCGTCTGATAGAACGAACTTAAGGGGCGTGCTTTGAAGATCGCCTTAAATAAGAGCATAAAGAGAGAATGAATCGCGGAGAGTGAATCCTCTTTTAATTCAGTAATTACAGAGGCTTTTGCAAGAGTCCGTTGACGGTCGAGGGGCGATGTTCGCGGTTCGTTTCACCCACCTGTCGCATTACAAAACACGCTTGGGTAGCGCTGCTAAGGTCTCTGTAACAGCTGTGGCGGACGCTCTTAAGGTGTTCGAAACATTACTTGCATCGCGCTGAAAAGATTTACAGCGTGCAACGAATTTTCCGCACGACCTATGGTGGCCGCTCCCGGGCCGCCATCCAGGCCAGTACGAGGTAGGCGGCGAGCATGACCGCCTCGCCCGCGACCACCAGCAGATTGCCGCCATAGATGCCCGGGAACATGAGCTCGATGACCGCCATCGAGACGACCGTGGTGAGCCACACCACCGCGCCCCACGGCGTGGCCAGCCACAGGCCCACGGCGGCGACGAGCTCGATCACCGCGAAATAGACCGTCGCGGCCTGCCAGGCCATCGCCTGGTTCTCGAACGCGTCGTCCTCGCCGCCGATGAAGCCGGTCACCTGGGCCCAATGGTAAAGGCCCTTGGCGATCGAGAGCATGGCCATGACCCGCAGGAACAGCACGAGCCGCCGCGTCCAGACATTGTCGTCGCTCTCGCGCCGATCCGAGGACATGGCGGCAATCGACATGGCGGCGTTGTCACGCGCCAGATCTCGCGCCGAGGGAATCTCAGCCATGGCAGCTCGAGCAGAACAGGCGGGTCGTCATTGGGGCCTCTCAAGACCAGGAGCATGGCGATTCTTGGCCGGCCGGCACCGTGAAATCAACCGGGCCGGAAATCAACCGGGCCGCTTGCGTCAGGTCAAGTGACGGGCGACGGGCAAAGTGCTACAGATTGTTGGAATTACAACAAGTCAAAATCCGGCTCGCCGGTCAGCAAGGAGCCAGCCCTCATGGCGATCAAATTCGGGCGCCCGATCGACCTGCGCGACACCGCGCGCAATCCGGCCACTGGACTGACGCCGGCGCTCGACCTCACCATCCGTCCCCGCCGCAACCGCAAAGCTGAATGGGCCCGCCGGCTGGTGCGCGAGAACGTGCTCACGACGGACGATCTGATCTGGCCCCTGTTCGTGGTGCAGGGCGACCGGACCCGCAGCACCGTCGCCTCGATGCCGGGCGTGGAGCGGCTGAGCGTCGACGAGATCGTCCGCGACGCCGAGCGCGCCGCCAAGCTCGACATTCCCTGCATCGCGCTGTTCCCCTATACCGAGCCGTCGCTGCGCGACGAGCACGGCTCCGAGGCCTGCAATCCGGACAATTTGGTCTGCCAGGCGGTGCGTGCGATCAAGAAGGAGTTCCCGGAGATCGGCGTGCTCTGCGACGTCGCGCTCGATCCGTTCACCAGCCACGGTCATGACGGCCTCATCAAGGACGGCCGCATTCTCAACGACGAGACGGTCGCCGTGCTGGTGCGCCAGGCCCTGGTCCAGGCCGAGGCCGGCTGCGACATCATCGCGCCGTCGGACATGATGGACGGCCGGGTCGGCGCGATCCGCCAGGCCCTGGATCAAGCCGGCTTCCTCGACGTGCAGATCATGGCCTATGCGGCCAAATATGCCTCCGCCTTCTACGGCCCGTTCCGCGACGCGATCGGCTCGGCCAAGACGCTGACCGGCGACAAGCGCACCTATCAGATGGACAGCGCCAACTCCGACGAGGCGCTGCGCGAGGTCGAGCTCGACATCGCCGAGGGCGCCGACATGGTGATGGTGAAGCCGGGCATGCCCTATCTCGACGTCGTCAGGCGCGTGAAGGACACGTTCAGCATGCCGACCTTCGCCTATCAGGTGTCGGGCGAATACGCGATGATCACGGCCGCCGCCAACAATGGCTGGATCGACGGCGACCGGGCGATGATGGAAAGCCTGCTGGCGTTCAAGCGTGCCGGCGCCGACGGCGTGCTCACCTATTTCGCCCCGCAAGCTGCCGAGCGGCTGCGGCAGCAGCGTTGAGGAGGCGCTGGGATCTTTCCAAGACCCCCACGCTCCTTGAGCGCGCCGCTCCTTTCGCCTGCGCGGGCCGCCGGCTCGCGAAGTTCTGGCTTACAAGTCGCGAAATGGCCGGAAATTTGCCGCGCCCCGTGCAAGAACAGCCCTTGCAAGCGCAAGAGGGGTTCCCATGTCCTGGGTGCCAATCCGGAGGGCTTATTCATGGCGTATATGGGTTCAGGCGATAGCAATGGCGGTCCCGGTGCTCGGCCACACGCCTACGATCCCTATCAGCAGCCGGAATTGTTTCGCGGCGTGCTGACGCGGCGGATGATTGCGTTCCTGATCGATCTCCTGGTGCTCTCGGTCCCGGTGATCCTGGCGGTGATCTTCATTGCCGTGTTCGGCGTGGTCACGCTGGGTCTCGGCTGGGCGTTGTTCTGGCTGGTGTCGCCGGCTGCGGTGATCTGGGCCATCGTCTACTACGGCGCAACGATCGGCGGGCCGAACTCGGCGACGATCGGCATGCGGGTGATGGATCTGGAGGTACGGACCTGGTACGGCGCGCCGGGCTATTTCGTGCTCGGTGCCGTGCACGCGGTCTGCTTCTGGGTCTCGGTCTCGGCGTTGTCGCCGTTCGTGCTGCTGATTGGACTGTTCAACAGCCGCCGCCGGCTGCTGCACGATTTCGTGCTCGGTACCGTCGTGATCAACACGTCCGTGCGCTCGCAACTGACTGAACCGGCTCGCACCTGATGAGACGTCCGGTGGCACTGCAAAAGCGATTGACCGGCCGCCTCCGGAGCGCAATTCTGTTGATGATCGCCTCGGAGGCTCACGACGTTCCTTGACCCAGCATTCGCGTGACACCCCGCAATTCTACCTGACCGCGCCCTCGCCCTGCCCCTATCTGCCGGGGCGGCAGGAACGCAAGGTGTTCACGCATCTGGTCGGCGACAAGGCGACCGATCTCAACGACCTCCTGACCCATGGCGGCTTCCGCCGCAGCCAGTCGATCGCTTACCGGCCGGCCTGCGACCAATGCCGGGCCTGCGTGTCCGTCCGCGTGATCGCCAACGAATTCCGCCCCTCGCGCAACTTCCGGAAGGTGCTCGCGCGCAACTCCGATCTGGTCGGCGAGCAGCGCAGCGCCGTGCCGACCTCCGAGCAATATTCGATCTTCCGCGGCTATCTCGATCAGCGCCATCGCCATGGCGGCATGGCCGACATGACGGTGCTCGATTACGCCATGATGGTCGAGGACAGCCATGTCGAGACGAGAATCATCGAGTACCGCCGCCGCAATCTGAGCAACGGTCCGAACGCCAGGGGCGGCGAGTTGGTCGCGGTCGCCCTGACCGACGTGCTCAGCGATGGCCTTTCGATGGTGTACTCGTTCTTCGACCCGTCGGAGACCACGCGCTCGCTCGGCACCTTCATGATCCTCGACCACATCGCCCGGGCGCGGCGCCAGGGCCTGCCCTACGTCTATCTCGGCTATTGGATCGAGGGTTCGAAGAAGATGGACTACAAGAGCCGCTATCTGCCGCAACAACGGCTCGCGGCTGCCGGCTGGCTGCGCGTGGATGCCGAAGGCGACACCGCGCCCGAGCCGCAGGACTAGAGCATGCTGTTTTTATACGGAAACATATCCTGAGTTTCTGAGATAGTTGGCGCACTCCTTTTCCGAGAAGAGA
>NZ_JAUEYJ010000033.1:0-55044 GCF_032489615.1 Bradyrhizobium sp. SZCCHNR1051
CTCTTGATTGCTGGTTTCTGACAGTGTCTGCTTGTTGAAGCCTGTCGGGTCCGGTCCAGCGATCCCTAGAGTAGTGCGGCTTCAGCCGTTTAGGCGGAGACTGCTTCTGCCAAGTCTCGGCCAGGAAGAGCGATGCGGTGCTCGCGCCGTGGGTTGCGAGTCTGGCTATGCGGCGTCGATCCTGCGGTAGCTGCGTTCGCGTCCGTGCGCGTCGCCGACATGGGTCCGCAGCGAGCCGACACCGTTCACCACCGAGTTGAGGCCGCTGAGGATTGTGCCCACGTCGCCGGCGATCTCGTCCGGAACGCCGCCCTTCTCGGCGTGAGGCCGGCGCGGGTCGTAGACGCCTGGTAGAGGCCTTGGATGCCCCTCTTCTGCGGCAACGGAAGCCCGAACTCGATAAGCAAGGAGCGGCTGACCGATGCCGAGCGCATCCTGTAGAGCTTGGGCATAGGAGCGTCTGGCGAAATCGATCTGGAAGCTGTCGCTTGGACGCGGGGTGACGTCGGGTCCGGTTATTGGCCCACACGCGCCTTCTTGAGCCGGCGGAACGCTCGACCAGCTCCGGCCTGTTGCTATATGCCTGACACGGAGCGATCGGCCGGCGAGCCAAGCGGATCAACCGGGAAACAGATCAATCACGCTGACGAAGGGTTGGCGCTTCTCGCTGTGCCTCCGAGCCTTCGCGCCGATTATGCGGCCGAGGTCCAGCCGTCGTTCGAGAGCGAAGAAGATGTCGGCCCCGTCCATCATGATCAGGCGGCGGGCCGTGAAGGCAGCGAAGCCATCGTCAGAGAATCCGCCGTAGCTGACGAATAGTCCCCTGGTCCAATCCGGCCGCTCAAGCAATTTCCCCTGGAAACCGTGCAGCATCTGCGCGTCGACCGGCTTGTTCTGCCACTTGGCCTCGACAAGGTACGTGTCACTGCCGTGCTGGAACGATCCGTCGATCTGCTCGCCCGTCAGGCGGAACGAGGCATGCGCGTCCAGCCCCCACACATCGAACCATCGCTTCAGAAACCGTTCGAGAGCGTAGCCTCTTGCCTGCGGCGCGTCCTGCATCGCGACCAGTGTCCTATATTCGGCGTCCAGCGCATCCAGGTCGGCGCGGGCGGGACCGGTGGTCTGCTCCGAAAATTGATTCCGGTCAGCCGACGGTCCTCCGGGCAGAGGAGCGCCGCCCAGTCTTTCGACGAGTGCGCTCAGTCTCTCGCGGGCCTTCGGCACCTTCTCCTCGTCTTCGCCGCGCTCCGCGCGTTCGATCTCGCGGATTTCCCACAGGGCTGCCAACGCCTTGGCTACAACGGCGGGCTGCGCCCTCTCGAGGAAACCCCACAGCCGCTTGCCTTTGGAGTCGCCGTGGATCGCGTAGGCTTCGTCGTAGATGTCGATTCCGATGTCGCGAGAGAAGAAGGAGGCAAACGTTTTGTTGCTGAAATTGAGAACATATCCGCCGTACATGCCGAACAAACTGTCGATCAGCTTCATATCGACCGTCGATAAGTTGGCCATGTTCGCTCCCATATGATTCTTGGGCGATGATAGAGGGACTCCATTCGTCCGTTGAGTCCCTTTCGGCACCGCAGCACACGAGAAGGATGGCTCTTCTCGGCCGCAGGGCCCACGACCCCCCGGAGGTTTTCGGGACCGGCGTCCTCCTCCATGGAGAATGTGGTTAGACCATCCGGCAGGCCGTCAGCGCTGACGGCAGAGCGAGCCCGGCCTCTGATGTTATTGGAGGTGCTGCGTCGGCACGATATCAGTCGCGTCAACGTGCTCAACGACAAGCCTGACGTGCTTGGGCTGAGCCTGCTTGGCACCATATAGCGCTCCATCGGCACGGGAAACGACACACCGCAAGCTGATTCCGACCCTGCCCTGAATCCGAACAACCCACCATCGAATTCGAACGGGCCAGGCCGGTACAACGACGATGTCCCCTCCGATCGATGGACGTCCCCTAAGATCGGCGGAAAACCGAATAAGTTCGTACGCGGCTGGCAATCAAGCTTCAGGCTCTCCTTCTGACGGCGAAAGACCGCCTCCCAGTCCATCGTGCCTAGGCTAAACTTGATCTCGGCTATCATCCCAAACTTTAGGTCGGCCATCGGGGCTCACCGGCGCCGCCTTCCATTCTGAATATCCACTAGATGCCAACTCGTCGCATTGCTGGCTAATATGTCGTCGTCGCGCTTCATCGATCTCTGCTTACTTGCATCACCGGATGCCCCCTCATCGCCTGCTTACCCTTTGAAGCCCAGAACTCCCGGGCCTGTTCCCTCCGGTCACCTTGGAGCTTTTCGGCCATCCAAAGCAGCCCGCCAAAGATGACAGCGCGATCATCGCCGGTCAGTTCGACTATTCCAGCTTTGACGACGAGGCCACCAAGTTCGATGAGATGCCGCGTGCGCTTGCGGCGTTCCACCTGCCAAGTACGCATGTCATGTCGCGCTTCTGCGGCCTGACGCCGGTTGCGCGCCGCTCGGTTGCGCGGGAGTGCCATCCATGTTGCGATCAGTTGCTGGCGCAGTTCGCCGCGCCCGGCGTTGAAAGAACGCGGCGCCGCGCCTGGCCCATGCCTCCCTCTTTCCGGCTTCCTTTGTCTCGGCCACGACAAGCAGCGCGCCGGCCAGTTCTTCAGCGGTGAGAGTGTCGGCTCCAGTCGCGACGACCAGTTCGCCGAGCTGGCGCACCTTGCGAGTTTTCAGTCCGCGCGCCTTGTCTTCGAGTGCCTTCAGGTCCGCATCAAAGTCTCGTGGTTTGCGCATCGTCTTCTCCACTAGTTTTCATGAAGAATGATAGCTGGGCACCAGGGACAATGCCGTAGGATCACCTGGACGGGCTGAGACGGTGTAATCCCTCCCGAGATTTTTTTGAGGGAGGGCGCGCTTATACGTCGTGCCGACGTACCCTTTGCTGTGTAGATGCTCTGATCGCGATGGCGATCTATCATCTTCACGTCAAGGTCATTGGCCGGAAGGCCGGAAGCAGTGCGGTGGCATCGGCGGCCTACCGGTCGGCCTCGCGGCTGCGTGACGAGCGGTTGGGCCGTGAGCAGGATTTTTCCGCCAAGCGAGGCGTCGTCCATTCCGAGGTGATACTGCCGGAGAATGCGCCGGAGGCGTGGGGAGACCGCGAACGGCTTTGGAATAATGTCGAAGCACACGAAATCCGCAAGGACGCCCAGCTTGCCCGCGAGGTGGAGTTCGCCCTTCCCCGCGAACTGACCGAGGGACAAGGCATCGAGCTGGCTCGAGACTTCGTTCGGAGTGAGTTCGTGGGTCTTGGCATGATCGCAGACCTCAATGTGCATTGGGACATGGCCGAGGACGGCATGCCCAAGCCCCATGCCCATGTTATGCTGACGATGCGCGCGGTCGACGAGAATGGTTTTGGCCAGAAGGTGCGGGACTGGAATCGCACCGAGATGGTCGAGCGCTGGCGGAGGCGCTGGGCCGAGCTCGCCAACGAGCGACTGGCCGAGCTCGATATCGATGCGCGGATCGACCATCGCAGTCTGGAAGCCCAAAGCATTGCGTTGGAGCCACAGAGCCAAATCGGCGCACCGGCGAAACGGATCGAGGTTCGAGACATCTCGGGCGAAAGCGGCCAGGCCGATCGCACCGAGATGCACCGCGAGATTGCGCGGAACAACGGCGCGCGGATTGTCGCCGATCCCTCAATTGGGCTGGATGCGATTACCCAGCAACAATCAACCTTCACCCGCCGCGACATGGCGAAGTTCGCGCACCGGCACAGTGACGGGCTCGACCAGTTCAACCAGGTGGTCGGCGCGATGCAGGGAACGCCCGATCTGGTCGAACTCGGCAAGGACGCCCGCGGCGAGGATCGGTTCACCACCCGAGGAATGATCGAGGCGGAACAGCGCCTGCACCGCGCCGCTGAACGGATGGCGGAACGGGAGCGCCATGAGGTCGGGGATGCGGACCGCACAGCCGCTTTGGCGCGGGCCGAAGCGCGCGGCTTGGTGCTTTCAGGTGAGCAGGCCGAGGCATTGGCGCATGTCACGGACGGACGCGATCTCAGCGTCGTGGTCGGCCATGCCGGGACGGGAAAGAGCGCGATGCTGGGGGTGGCGCGGGACGCCTGGGAAGCGGCCGGCTTCGAGGTCCGAGGCGTGGCCCTGTCCGGCATTGCCGCGGAAAACCTCGAAAGCGGATCGGGCATTTCGTCGCGCACGATTGCCAGCCTGGAGCACGGCTGGGAACAGGGCCGTGATGAGCTGAGTTCGCGCGATGTGCTTGTCATCGACGAGGCCGGCATGGTCGGTACGCGGCAGCTCGAGCGCGTGCTGTCGCATGCGGCCGAGGCTGGCGCAAAGGTGGTGCTGGTCGGCGATCCGCAACAGCTGCAGGCGATCGAAGCGGGCGCGGCATTCCGGTCGATCCATGCGCGTCACGGCGGCGCTGATATCGGTGAAGTCCGCCGTCAGCGAGAGGACTGGCAACGGGACGCCACGCGCGATCTGGCGACCGGTAAAGTCGGCCATGCGCTCGAAGCCTACCGCGCTCACGGCATGGTGCATGAAGCCCCAACCCGCGAGCAGGCGCGCAGCGATCTGATCGAGCGCTGGGACCGCGACCGGCAAGCCTCACCGGACCAGAGCCGAATCATCCTCACCCACACCAATGACGAGGTCCGCGCGCTGAACGAGACAGCGCGCGAGCGGATGCGGGCCGCCGGCGACCTGGGGCCCGAGGTGCGCGTGACAGTCGAGCGCGGCGCGAGAACCTTTGCCAGCGGGGACCGCATCATGTTTTTGCAGAACAAGCGCGGCCTTGGCGTCAAGAACGGCACGCTCGGAACCGTCGAGCTGGTCAGTCCGCAATCCATGACTGTGCAGACCGACGATGGTCGATCCATGCGCTTCGACCTCAAGGATTATAACCGGATCGACCATGGCTATGCCGCGACAATCCACAAGGCCCAGGGCATGACAGTCGACCGCGTCCATGTGCTCGCAACGGGCGGCATGGATGCTCACACTAGCTATGTCGCCCTGTCGCGGCACCGCGACGGCGTGGACCTGCATTATGGTCGCGACGATTTTTCCCATGCGGACCGGCTCACCCGCGCCCTGTCGCGGGATCGGGCCAAGGACATGGCCTCGGATTATGATCGTGCCGATCCGGTCCAGAGCTATGCCGAACGGCGCGGGATCACAATCCGCGAGCGCGTGGCGGAGATTGTGCGCAAGATCGTGCCGGAGAAGCTACGCGAGATGTTCGACGGCCTGCGCGTTCGTGGAGAGGTATCCGACCGGGATGGCGGACGGAGGTCGGAGCGGGAAGCGTCGGAATGGGAAAGGAGTGATACGGGAGCCGAACGGCGCGCAGCCGCAACGCCGGACAGGAAGGTGGCGGAAGAGGCAGATGAAAAACTGCGTCGCGTGCGGACCCAGGCGCTGGTGCGCCATGCCCGCGCCGTGGATGCTGTCTTCACGGCGCAGGCGACAGGCGGCAGAGCAAGTCCGGACCAGGCCAAAGAGCTGCAGAAGGCCCGGCAGGCCTTCGAGGAGGTGCGGCCCTTTGGCTCGCACGACGCCGAAGCCGCCTACAAGCAGAACCCGGAGCTGGCCCGCGAGGCAGCTGGCGGACGCCTCAACCGCGCCATACGCGCGCTCCAGCTCGAAAGCGAACTGCGCATCGATCCGAGCCGCCGCGCCGACCGTTTCGTGGAGCGCTGGCAAAGACTCGACCACACCAGCCAGCGTCAGTATCAGGCCGGCGACATGTCCGGCTATAGAGCGACGCGCTCGGCGATGGGCGATTTAGTCAAAGGCCTCGACCGCGACCCGCAATTGGAGTCCGTGCTCGCCAATCGCAAGCGGGAGCTCGGCATCGCGTTCGAATCAGGCCGCCGACTCGGCCACGAATTGGCCTTCGCGCACGGAATCGACCTTGGAAGAGGCCGCGGCCTCGAACGTTAACTTCGCCCATTTTCCGTCGCGTCTACGCGACGCTGCTACGACACGAAAAGCGCTCTTGCGCGCCTGCAACGGCTTGTTCTGTCTGGATCAGCAGCAGTCAGAAGCTGCTAGCAAGAGGCAGAGCAGCCATGCGCGGACCAGACCGTATCATCCGCTTAAAGACCGTCCTCGCCAGGACCGGGCTGTCTCGTTCCACCATATACCGCAAGATCGCGGAGGGTACCTTTCCGGCTCAAATTAAGATCAGCGTCAACGGGACGGGCTGGCATGAATCCGAGATTAGCCGGTGGATCAGAGATCCGGTCTCCTGGCGTCCGGCAGGCGGGTTCGATGATGTCCGGTAGCGAGCGCAGCAGCTCGAGGTTGTGGTGCAGACGAAACAGATCAGCGCCAAATTTTCCGCTGCGCCCGGTGGCCATTAATCGGGCTAAGCTGTGTCGTTCCTTCCGTCGTTAATCGGCGGTGGTAGGCAGCTTGGCCGATGCAATCCTCACCAGCGGATTGAACCATTTGCTTGACCGTTCAGCCCGCGGCCTTCTGAGGAGATCGATTCGATCAGCTTGCAGACCGCCGTTTCGTGGTTTCGAAGGCAGTTCGCCCATGTGTCGGCTTTCCACGTCATCTGACCCAGAGGCCCTCCGAACATGATGGTCATGAACGGCATGAAGTCGGCCGTCCGCGTGGATCCCCGGGTCACGTCCGATTGACTGACTACCGTTAGTACGTGGCCGCAAAAATCGATAGCGGTGACGGCCATTACTCGATCATCAAAGGCATGTCTCTCGCGTGGCCGCGAAGAAGACCGGCTGGTGTCCGAACCATCTCCGACGTTGCCGCGAGCCGGCATAGTACTGCCCCATATTTCGCGTGACGTTTGTCGACTATTTGGTCAAGGGTCGAAAGCTTCACTCCCAATGTAGACTATCGTCTACAATGCGGCAAGCGGAAATGGGATTCATAGTCCGTAGACCGATAGTCTACATTCTTTTCGATTTGTCCGCTATGGTGGATGAATCGGCAATTGTGGGGATAGTCGCCGCGAACGTGCGAAGAGCGCGAAAGGCATTGAATTGGTCTCAGGAGGAACTTGCTTTCGAGGCAGGTCTCGATCGCACTTACATCTCCCAGGTCGAACGGGGAAAGCGGAATATGACCATCGTCGTCCTTGCGCGCCTAGCCACCGCACTGCATACGACCCCAGAGCGCCTAATTGCTGCCGGGTCTCGAAAAGCGGGCGGTTAGCTGCGTGTTTTTTCCTTTTCTGAGCCCTGGGTGAACGAGAGCTCCTCAGCTAAGGCTGGCTGCGGTACAGAACCTATTGACCACGCTTGGCCCATTAGTTTTTTCGAACCCTCCAAGGACCGGCCATGGAGAAGAAGGCGTCCCCATTCACGGTTTTACTTGATGCCAATGTCTGGATTGAGGAACGCCTGCTACGGTCCTCGCTGGGCAATGCCCTGCTATATGCTATCGTTGGCGCCAAGGCCACGTTGGCCCTTCCGGAGATCGTTGAGCGCGAAGTCGATCGCGTCATGCCAGAGTTGGCCCGTCGAGCGGTCCAGAATATTCGACGAGACATGACTTTGCTGAATCAGCTGTCGGGAAGTCAGATGACCGTCAGCGGCCCCTCTCCTAGAGCAGTCTGCGACGGAGTCGCTGCTCGTTGGAAGCAGCTTTCGGGCTCTATCGAGCGTATTCCCTTTACGTTCGAGCAAGCAAAAACGGCATTGTCGCGGATAATCGACAAGACGCCCCCGTGCGGAGAAAACAACGAGCAGTTCCGGGACTGCTGCATTTGGGAATCGGCATTGTCGCTCGCAAAAGATCGCACGGTGCACCTCGTTACCTTAGACCACGCATTCTATGACGGTAGGAAACATGTGAACGGATTGGCCAAGGCTTTGCGAAGCGAGGTCGAGCGACACGGAGTGGAGGTCATCATTCATCCGACCGTTCAGGAATTGCTGACCGCTCTCGGCGATACCGTTGTCGCGATCGACGAACAAGCCATCGGAGTATCCATAATCGAGTCGGTCACTCCGTCTGCTCGCGCCATTGCAACCGAACGAGGGCCGTTCGAATTGGGCCGAGCATTGGCCAGACGGATCAAGGGATATGCGACGCCAAAGGAGGCTCTAATCGCAGTGTACTTTGACTTATATTTCGAACTCAATCGCGTCGGTCCGGCCGGGACGACCGGCGAAGACGAAAAAGCACTTCTGACCCTGAGAGGCGAGTGCGACTTCGATCCGAACAAAAATGCCGTTTCGGGGATCGAGATTAAGGGCTGGTCGCAACGCATTGGTCATTCTTGGGGCAGCGCCATGCATTTCTCTACCTCCGAGGATAAGAACGGTCCAGAGCGGGTGCGCATCCTCTAACGGTTGAGCACCGCACCGACGTCGGGATCGGGGACGCAATCTCACAGGCAAGCCGTATATTCCCGTCACGGGTCAACCCAAGGGATGGAGCAAGCGATCTTGAATTCTATCTGGCTGCGCCTCGACGGAAACTCGACAAGCGAGACGGACGAGGCAGGTGAGGTCAACATCCTCATGCGCCTCCGGGGCGCACGCGGGCAGACTGGCCCTTACCGTCAAAATGGTCGAACAGGGAATCCAAGGTTACCGTCGCCTGGTAGTCGCCCCCCTTTGATCGCGTTGATGCCGTTGGATATGGATAGTCGCGCATTGACGTTCATCTTCTATCTTCGCCCGAGGGTGCCGGACAGAAGAGTCTCCTGGAGACTCGTATCTTCCAGCCAAAGAGCACTGCTCAAGCGGTAGTAGGTGCGACACAGAGAGATGATCTTTTCGCGCCCACCGAGGCACACGGGAATCGTGAACTCCGTGATTCCGCTATAGACCGGTCTTGTGAACCCGCTGGTGGACAGCAGCAAGCTGGCAGTCGCCTGCCGGGAGGCTGTGATCCGGACGAGCTTCCTAACGTGCGACATTCCCGGTTTCTGCTCGCTCCAATGCTTCACTTCCACGAGATAAACCTGCTTCTTGCCCCCCTCCATCGCGGTCAGTTCAAGATCAAACCCTCCGTCCTTGCCAGAGCGGGTGACTTTTGTATCGAAGCCGATGCCGTCGAATACCTCGCCCAACAGTCGTTCAAGGTCCCGCCATTCGATTCTCGGCAGTTCATCGGGATGCTGGGCAACGGTCTGGGCCAATTCCCGCATCGCACGACGCACAATGGTTTCGCATTTCGAAACCACTTCCTGCGGTTCGGCCTGTTTGGCGATCCAGTTGCGAAGGTGCTCAGGTCCGAAGAGATCGATTTCTCCGAGACCGATCATATCCGCATGCTGGAGGGCATCCGCTGAAAAGCCAAGGCGCGATACGATCATCGCACGGTCGAACGGGCCGTTGGCCTTCAAATTGAAAGCCTGCTGAATAGAATCGATGCCGGCCTGCCTCGATCCGGCTTTTACCTCGATCGCGATCACCTTAGAGCTGCCGTCGACCATTGCGCGGATGAAGCAATCAACTTCAAGCAATGCGTTTCCCGATCCAATAAAGCCTTTTTCTGAGACGGGATAGCCGCAAGCTTCGAATATTCCTACAAGCAGGCTCTCTGCCTCTGACGGCTGAATGAATTCACCCCGCTCAAAACGCTCCAGAAGAGCCAACGCTTGATAGAGTTTGCTCATGCCGCGCCTATCTGGTGAGCGTGACGTGGCTTGACGGACGGTGTCGGACGAACATAAACGCTGCGGCTTCAAGCCGGGAAAACCATCCCAATCTGACGATGACCAGGGCGGAGAAGTCGATGTCTCGCTCGCAATTGACTAAGCTTTGCATGGACATCATGTCCTCCTGGCTGGGTCGGACTGGAAAGCTCGGATGGGAATGCCATTCACCGAGATAATTGAAGCGTCTGAAATCGGATCCCGTCCTTCGAAAAAAGCCTTCGAGGGCCTGTGCGTGATGGTCAGGGCTGCGGACGAAATGTGCGTCCGTTCCGGTTGTCTCATCAATTGAAAAGTCGACGATCCGAAAATGGTCTGGTGCGACTTGCTCGCCCATGAGGATGCCACCGATCTCGCGCCTTCCGGCACGTCTTAGGCATGTGCGAAAGCGGGCCCGCTGGTCACTTGGAAGACTGATCGTGACCATCGAAGGCAGAAGGTAAGAGTTCACGAAGCAGTGCAAGGCTCTCGGCGACAGAGGCGGAATCTTGTTCGATCTTCCACGGTTCGGAGCCGGCGAGTCGAATAGGCCAAGTCTCGAACGGCTCGGAGAAAATCCAAGCCCTGCGCAGGCCGATCGCATAGGCCGGCACCGGAAATGTGCTTTCGTCCGGGCGGATGAGGACGTCCGTCGCCAATCGCGCCAGGTGTCCCGCGATGATGGTGACCTCGGCGTCGTCCGCGACGAGCGCGGCTCCATCGCCGGCCGCCGCTGCGTAAGGCGCTGCGAAGCCGGCGAGCGGCGCGGGAACGCCGTGCGCATCGCACCAGGCATTGATTTGATTGCGGGCCGTCTGAGGTTCCGGCTCGTGACCTGATCGAACGCGCGCCACTAGGCCGCCGATGCCGCCGGCGAACACCTCGCCCCAGACGAGCGGCTTCAGACTCTCCTTCGCGACGGCGGCGCAAAAGTTGAAGCAGTGCGCGTCGGCGGTCGCGTCGATGATGACGTCGCAGGCTCGCAGCGCGGACATTACCGAGTCCGTAGTATCCGCGCTCTCCTGGCCGCCCAACGCGACGCGTCGCACCGTGATGTCGATCGTTCCCGCAATCTCGATAAGGCGAGCGCGGAGCGCGTCGACCTTGTGAGCGCCGATTGCGACGGCGCCGAGCTCGTTTCGCACGATGTTCGCCAAGAATAGAACGTCATCATCGACGAGCGTGAACTGGCGTATGCCTGCGCGCGTCAGCATCGCGGCGACCTTGGACCCCATGGAGCCGCATCCGACGATGGCGACGCTTTTCCCGGCAAGGACGGCATAGTCATCCCGAAGCCGGCTACCGACGCCGACCTTAAGGGTTCGCGAGCGACCGAAGTGGCGCTTCTGGTTGCCATCATAGGCGTAGAAGTGCGCGATCTCGGTCTGGGAGACCATCACCAGGTCCATCTCGCCGGTCGCGGCGAGCACCTGCTCGCGGAGCGTCGCAAGGCCGAGATCACCGAGCAAGCCCGCGATGCTGTCCTGTGCCGCCGTCGGCATCCTTGTGCCCACCGGTAGTCGAATGGCGTGGCCGCGCTTCGTCGTCTCGCGAATTCCGGCTGGCCAGGCGCGCACATCCGTGGCGCCATCGATCTCTGCAACGGTTACGGTGAAGGTTTCGGCGTCGTACTTTTCCGCGACGCCGATCTCGACGGATTGGCCAGGTTCGATCGCCTTCAGGCGCTCGTCGAGCGGCGGCGTCACCAGGAATCGGAAGGGCGAGCCCCGGACGCTTTGGCCAATGGAGACGTAATGTGCCGAAGGCAGTTCGGGACCGTCGACATCGCGCTCACCGGCGATCAACCGATGTGCACTCTCGATCATCATCGCCCCGGTGATCGCTGCCTCCCAGTTGTCGGCGCGATATTCCAGGCAGAGATTTCCTCCGGGCCCGTATTGGTGGCTCGAGAGGCGACTACCATCCCGGGGGACAACGATGGGCGGAGCATTGGGGTGGAATTCAGCATAGGTCATCGTTAGCGGAACGCTCTCGCCGTCGTGGTCGATCTCGAAGTCGACGACAAGCGCAGCGCCGTCCGAGAGATACCAGCGCACGCCTCTGAGCCAGTTCACGCGCTCGGCGAGATCAGCGACGCTCTGGCGCTCGGACCGCGCTCGTGTCGAATTTTCGAGCCACCAAATCATTCCGAGCCGCCGAACCCCTGAGGCTTGGTCGGGACACGGCTCCTGTCCGGAAAGGAGAGACCTGCGCTGGCCGGAGCCGCCGATGCAGTTTTCAGCAGCGTGGGGCGTGCCAACGGCTGGCGGCGGCGCGCCGCGCGATCGGCCAGCGAACCGCCGACCCCGCGGCCCACAGTTTCGGTGATCAGGCTTCTATCGCTCGAACGGGCGGCTTGCCCGAATTCTGTCCTGGCCTTCTGCAGCCACTCGAAAAACGCCTTGGCCCGCTCAGGATGATCTGCCCATTTATCGGCGAAATTTTCTAAGGGGTCGGTCGGGTTCGGAATCCAATACTGGTTGTTCTGCCAGAGGATGTGCTTGTCCATGCCGGTCAGGATCGCGACCAGCGCCTGGCCGATCGTCTCCTCGCCATTGTAGGAATGTGCCGCCAGGGTGGTGATGATCACCGATATAGGCCGTTCCTCTTTGCGTTGCTCGAAACTGTGATCGCGGTGGCGCTTCAGGATCATGATTGCTGCCTGCAAAGGCGTGCGCACCTTGTAGTCGGGAATCTCCTCGACGCTGGCGCGTGTGCTCTCGGCCAGCATGCGCTTGCGCCGTTCGAGAACGGCCGCCATTCGGCTTTTGAACCACTCGCTGTAGCCTTTGGGATTCGATCGCGGCCAATCCTCCGTGACGGCAGTGTAGGTCGGGCATTCATTGTCGGTGATGGCGATCGCCGTGGCGGTCCAGCGCGCATCGAGGCCACGAGTTTCCAGGAGGATGCGGGCGCCTTGACCATTGGGAACCGAAGGCACCACGTCCATGTGGAACTGGGCGCCGTCGGCATAATCAAGAACCCAACAACGACGGCCCTCGCGCAGCGGTTTGTTCATGCTTTGCGCTTTGCGATACGCCTCGATCTCTGCGCCGAGCAGGAACTTCAGTTGCTCCTGCGTCAATGACGCCTTAGCCAGCTTCTGAAATTCGCAGACGGAGTCGATGTCGTACTCTTCCGCCTCGTTAGAGGGTCGGATCGTAGTGCCAAGCCGAAAAGACCCCTGGACGTAAACCTTCGGGCCATATTGCCGCACGCTTGACGCGTCACGATGCAGCCACTCCCCGAGCGAGTTGTAGCTTCTCTCCGCCTGCTCGTAGCGGCTGGGTGGCACGCTGAGTTCCTCGGCAAGATCTTCCAGGAATTCCTCGCTCTCGCGGGTCAGACTCTGCTGGTCCACCGTCGCCTCCAAATGTCGCCCAAAAGGCGCGTGTGGATCGTCAAACTGCGCGCTTGAGCTTCAGGGATAAAACGTGAACACTACACCGAGTCGGATCGGATCTCCACCATGGCAAAGACGCAAATCCCAAACAAAATTCAGGTCGCTCTCTGGGCCAGAGCCGGAGGCCGGTGCGAGTATCGCGGATGCAACGAGGATCTTATCGGCGACCTGGTCGCCGGTCGCGAGGATGGAAAGTTCGGCTTCATCGCGCATATCGTTGCCGACAGCGCAGAGGGGCCGCGCGGGGATGCGGTTCGCTCACCGGCGCTCGGCAAAGATCTGAACAACCTGATGCTGCTTTGCGCGAAGCATCACAAAGGCGTGGACGTCGATTATCTCGCGGATCATCCGGAAGGCGTCCTTCTCGAGATGAAGGCGGAACATGAGGATCGGATCGCCATTGTGACCGGAATGGCCGAGGATCGCGCTGCCCACGTGCTCCGGTTTGCGGCCGATATCGGTCAGCGAGACGCGCTTGTCTCGACACGCTCGATCTTCATGGCCATGCCGCCCGATCGTCATCCCGCCGAAGGCCGCACGATCGACATCGAGTTGGTCGGATGTGACTATGCCGATCATGAACAGGAGTACTGGACGATCCAGCAGGACAATCTCCGGCGCGTCTTCGCCCGTAAGGTGAAGGAGCGGATCGAGCAGAAGGAGATCCGGCAACTCAGCGTTTTTGCGTTGGCGCCGCAACCGCTTCTCATCGAACTTGGCCATCTTCTGGGAGACATTGTCCCGGTCTCCGTTCATCAGAGATATCGGGAGCCGCCGACGTGGCGCTGGCAGCCCGATCAGCCGGCAATTACGTTCCTCCTCAACGAGTATTCTGGGCCGCCGGCCGTGCGCGTCGCGCTCAAACTGGCGCTCAGCGCAACCCTCACGGATGATCGCATTCGTGCCGTGCTCGGTGACGAAGTGGCCATCTGGTCCTTGACCGCGGAAAATCCGCACAACGACATCATGCGGCGACCTGAGGATCTGGTGGAATTCAAACGCCACCTCCGACGCCTCTTTGATCGCATCAAGGCAGTTCATGGAGAGAAGGCGATCATCAACGTCTTTCCGGCGCTTCCGAACTCAGCTTCCATAGAAGTCGGACGCGTTCGGATGCCGAAGGCAGATCTGCCCTTGCACATCTACGATCAGAATCGGTCGGTCGGTGGCTTCATTCCGACCTTGAAAATCGCGAGCTAGCCAGGCCGATCGAACCGGCTCGTCCTATTTGTACTCCCAGCTACCCGGTAGCCCTACCAGCGCTCCGGGCTTCTTGCGCAAGAGCTCTGTCATCCTGTTGCCTCGGACCGATCGTAGTCCGGGACCGGCGCATGGACGGCAAGAACGAAGAGACGCGGATCGGAGTGTCTGGGTCGCCAGGTAGCAAGGAAATGCCGCCTCCCGCGAAACGCGGCCGCAAGAAGCGTGGCGTGCCGCCGCCCGCGACATTTGATATCGATACGCTGCCGGGTAGTTCTAATTTGACGGTATTAGAGGCGGCCGCGATCATTCGGCGCACGCCTAGCGCGCTGGAACAGTGGCGGCGCGATCCGAACCATCCCCTGAAATGGCGTTACGTCGATGGCCGCCCGCTCTATCGGGTCGATGCAGTGCGGGACTATCTGGCGAGCCGCGACAAGGCCACTAAGCCGTCTCAGCCGCATAGTGCTCGCGGAGACGGCCGAGCAACTCGGCCTTGATCGGGTCGAGCGGATTCGTCCGCTGCAGACGCACGACCTTGCCGGCCCGTTTCGCGCCGACCAACTCCGCGATGTAGTCATGAGCCGCTTCGAAGGCCATCCTGCGGATAATCCACTGTTCGTCGTGATTGTAGACCTGATCGATTCCGCGGGGCTTTTGCCCGACACATAGCCGCTGGATTTCGTTGTCGTAACCGCAACGCGACATGATGGTGCGCAGTGTGCGCCGCAGATCATGCATGGTGAATCTGGCGACCTCGGCTTCCTTGATCAGTCGCGCAACCATCTTGGTGAAACCCGACATCTGCCCCCCGGTCTTCGGCGACGGGAACACATAGTCAGAAGTAGCGCGCTGAAAATGTTTCGCCGCCGCCAGCACCTCATCGATCGGCTGCGTGCGCGGAACGTCGTGGTGTAGACCCATCTTGGTCCAGGCTTCGTCGAACGTTACGCGGTCGTCCAGGATATGCCTCGACCATTCCAGCATCGTCGGCTCGCTGCGGCGCGGACCACCGAGCAGGCATAGCCGCGTCAGCTGTCCGAATGCGCCGAGCTTACCCGCCGCCTTCCAGACCTTGATCACCTCATCGTCGGTGAGCGCGCGACCCTTCTGTCGGCGCCCGACCCGCTCCCTGCGAGTCTGTTTTGGATTTCGATAGCCGGCAAGAACGTTGGTATCGACCAAACCTCGGCTCACGCACCATTCCAGAAAGGTGTGGGTGTGCTTGCGCATATCGTCGGCGGCGCCGCGTTTGCCGGTGGCGGCGATCCTGTCCGCGTCCGCGACGATCTGCCGGCGCGTCAGGGACCTGATGTCCTTGGTCAGATGCCCGGCCAGACCGCGCCGCATCGCCGACAGTGCAACCTGCCAGTTCACGATTCCGCGCTGCAGCAGCGCCCTCTCGTACGGCCCCTTCGCCTCGATCAGCTCGCCCAGCGTCTTCCGCTCTTTTGCGGCCAGCTGTTGCTCTTTGGCTTCGCGCTTGGCGGCGTTCGGGTCGCCGGTGCGCACCAGATCACCGGTCGCAATCTTGGCGGCCGCGCGCGCGTCCCTTTCCTTGAACCTTGGCCAGGCGCCCAGCGTCTTGCGCTGCGTGCCATCGACACCTGGCTTGGTGAACAGATAGACCCAGCTCTTGCCGCCGCTGGCGCGGACTCTGAGCGCAAGGCCCGGCTGTTCACTGTCGTAGAGGTAAACCTGCGATTTGCCGGCCGGCAGCTCGACGCGCTCAACGGCGGCGTCGGTGAGCTTGAGAAATTGCTGCTGCGATTTGGACCTGAGACCTTTTCCCGCGTCGGGGTGAGACATGAGATCTTTCCCGCGATTCTGAGCCCCGATCTGTGCCCCAGGGGAGAATTGCTCTCGGGGCACAGCGGGGGCACAGATTTGACCTATGGCTGCGTCTGGCCGATTGAGGTCAAATATTGCAGGAAATCCTTATACTGCAAGGTCATTTTCGACTTAGCGTATGGTCTGATATGGCCGCCTTGGAGCCGTGGTTCTTCCTTCACACGGGAGAGGTCCAAGGTTCGATCCCTTGTGCGCCCACCATTGACCTCTGAATTTGCGCGTCCGTTCCGTGTTTACTACCGTCCATCTGGGGCCCATACCGCCATCGCATGATGACGATCGGGGCACCGCCAGCGGACGCTCGGCGAGCTTGACCTTGCGTTGGCCGAGTTCACATTCCGGCAGGCCGAAGCGGCCGATGTCGACCGGTAGTCCGAGCTGCTTCCCTGGCGAGAATGTCGGCGTCCTCGTCGTGAGATTGCGCGATCTCCATGAGAATCCCGGCCGCGACGTCCCGCGGCAGGCAGATATGATCGACCACCCACAGCAGCGCCATGGCCGCTTCGCGCTGACAGGTCTGCGCCTTCCGCAACGGCGCGAGCTTCTGCAACGCCTGCTCGCGACGCTCCGCCCGAGCGTCGGCGACTGCATCGCGCGCGAGGGTCTCGATCTCCTCGGAAGAGCGGACCGCGCTCAGGTTGTTCGACATTCCGTTCTTCCCCCATGAAGCCCGAAGCTATTCCATTTGGACCAGAGGCCGACGTCGCAGCAACGGCCGCGGCTACGCATCGAATGTGCATCGAGGCAATTGGATCGCCGCACCCGGCTATTTTGACCTCGCTCGTCCGCGCATGGGCGCCCTGCATCCGGCACATCAGTCACAGAATGCACCTGCTACCTCCGCAGGGACGGCGCAAGGCGGCTTTTGCGGGGCGGAGCTCTCACGTTTTCCTGATTCCTGCGTCAGAACGCCGCGACTCGAATCCGCCTATGGTCCGGGGCGTTTCCAACCCACGGAGGTTTTCCGCATGCGTAAACTGATCATCGCCACCGCCGCCCTCGCGTTCGTCTCGTCGGCCGCTCTTGCCCAGTCCACCGAGAAGCCGATGACGACCACCGGCCAGTCGGCGAAGAGCGGCGACGCCATGGGCGGGGGCGACGACATGAAGATGAGCAAGACGAAGAAGAAGTCGGCGAAGAAGTCGTCCGGCGACGCCATGTCGAAGTAGGGCGTGGGCGCGCCTGTCCGCAGGCTCCACATGCGCGACGAGATCGGGCCGCTCCTATCAGGGGCGGCCCTTGTTCATTCGCGTCGACCGCGATCGCGCACCTCTTCTGCGAGATGTCTCAGCCGGCGGCGAGTCCCATCTGCTGCAATCGCCCCGCGAACCAGGCCGACAGTCCCGGATCGATCCGGGCGCCGACATAGACCTCCGGCGTGATCACGCTGCGGCGGTCGAGAATCACCAGCACGCCGATCCAATAGGCAAACCACAGATGCGGATCGGTCAGCGCCATCAGCTTGTGGCGGTCATGCGCCAGCGGCTGGTGGTTGCCGGCCTTGCGGACCTCGATCGCCAGCAGATTGTCGGGCACGGCACGCTTGTGCACGACGATGTCCGGGTAGACCGATTTGCCCAGCTCATCGTCGGTCGAGACGATGGTGCCACGCGGCAGCAGCATGGCGCGGTCGCCGAGCCGATTGTAATCGCAATCGACATCCCACCCCAGGAAGTTGCGTTCGAGATGCACCGCCAGCCGATGCGTCAAGGCGCGCTCGCCGAGATCACGGTCGAGGATGAAGCGCTCGCGCGCATAGAACTCCTGCAGCGCAGAGATCAGCCGGTTCAATTCACTGTGCATGCCGCTCAGATACAGGAGAGAAGGACACCTCACCATCAACACGCGATCGGCGTGAGTCGCCAACCCCATAAATGAGGCGATGCGCCTTCCCTCGGCCGGCGGCCGTTTTGCGGCCGCCAGCGTTGCGGATTTACATCTGCACTTCGATCAGGCGCGGACCATATTCGGCATTGGCCTCGGCCAGCGCGGCATTGAACTCGTCGGCCGAGGTGACGGAGCGGGCGGGAACGCCCATGCCCTTGGCCATCGCGACGAAGTCCAGCGTCGGGCGGTCGATCTTGAGCATATCCTGGGCGCGCTGGCCGGGCTCGCCGGCACCGACGCCGTCGAACTCGCCGCGCAGGATCTGGTAGATCCTGTTGGCGAACACGACCGTGACGACGTTGAGGTTCTCGCGCGCCTGGGTCCACAGCGACTGGATCGTGTACATCGCGCTGCCGTCGCCGACCAGGCACATCACCTTGCGGTCCGGACAGGCCACGGCGGCGCCGGTCGCGACCGGGGTCGAGAAGCCGATCGAGCCGCCCATGTTCTGCAGCCAGTCATGCGGCTTGGCGGCCGCCGTCGGCGGGAAGAAGCCGCGGCCGGTGGTGATGGATTCGTCGACGATGATCGCATTCTCCGGGATCGCGTAGGCGATCGCCTGGGCAATGGTGGTGTGGTTCAGCCCGCCGGTCGGCTTGATCAGCTCGGCGAGCGGCTGCGGCTTGACGTCGGCCGGCTTGGCGCCGAGATGGCCGGCGAGCGCCTCCAGCGCCGCGGCCGAGTTCTCGCCCCAGGCGGTCATGCGGTGCACCTCGGTGCCCTCGGCCTTGAGCATGCTCGGCTTGTTCGGATAGGCGAAGAAGGCGACGGGGTCGTTGGCCTCGACCAGCACGATATGCTTGTAGTTCTTCAGGATCGGCAGCGCCTGCTCGATCACGTAGGGGATGCGGTCGATCGAGAACCGTCCGGCGCCGCGCGCCATGCGCGGGTGATAGGTCTGGCCCATCACGCGGCAGCCGGTCTTGCCGGCGATCTGCTGGGCGAAGGTCAGAGCCTGCTCGGTCAATGCGCCCGCTGTCATCAGCACCAGCGTCTCGGGGCCGTGGGCGTGCAGGATCTTCGCGGCCTTCTCGACCGCGTCAGCCGAATAGCTCGGGCGCTGCGCCTCTCCCGGAACCTGGGCAATGCCGTCGGCCTCGTTCCAGGCGGTGTCGGCGGGCAGGATCAGGGTGGCGATCTGCGGCGGCGCGCTCTTGGCGGCGGCGATCGCGGCGGCGCCGTCGGCGGCCACGGCCTTGGCGCTCGGCGAGGTCCGCACCCAGTCGGACATTGGCCGCGCCAGGCCCTCGATGTCCGAGGTCAGCGGCGCATTGAAGCCGATGTGGTAGGTGGCGTGCTGGCCGACGATGTTGACGATGCCCGAGCGCGCCTTCTTGGCGTTGTGCAAATTGGCGAGGCCGTTGGCGAGGCCGGGGCCGAGATGGAGAAGCGTCGAGGCCGGCGTGCCCTTCATGCGGAAATAGCCGTCGGCGGCGCCGGTCACCACGCCCTCGAACAGGCCGAGCACGCAGCGCATGCCCTCGACGCGGTCGAGCGCGGCGACGAAGTGCATTTCGGAGGTGCCCGGATTGGTAAAGCAGACGTCAACGCCCCCTGCGACCAGGGTCCGTACCAGGCTTTCCGCACCGTTCATCATCTTCTCCTGCTGATTTCGCGCGCTATTTGCAATGTTGGGCAGATCAATCATTGTTCGCCCGCGGCGTCAAAGGGGCTGGCCGCATTGCTGCCATCGCCACGGTGCTCATGCGCGGGCTTGGCTAACAGGATGTTGGTCCGGACGCGCGCGATTGTCCGTGGGATTTGGGTCACGGACCGTCGCCACATACCGGCCTCACGCCGCCGTGGGTTGCGAAGTGCAACCGTTTATGGCCTGTCTGCGAACGGAATTTGATGTTTGCCAGGGGACGGAAATGAAGCGCTGTTTGGCTTTGGGAATTGCTGCGGTCGCGTCGGTGGCAAGCGCCGGGATGGCGCGGGCGGAAATGTTCGACACCAGGGACCTCTTCGGCGGCGGGCCGAACTTCTATCAGAGCGGTGTCAGCCCGATTCCGCGCCAGACCGTGATGTTCCAGAGCCAGTATGCGCCAGGCACCATCGTCGTGAGCACCAGTGAGCGCCGGCTCTATCTGGTCCTGCCGGGCGGCCAGGCGCTGCGCTACGGCATCGGCGTCGGCCGTGACGGGTTCCGCTGGAGCGGCGTGCACCGCATCTCCGCCAAGAAGGAATGGCCGGCCTGGACCCCGCCGTCGCAGATGCTGCGGCGCCGGCCCGACCTGCCGCGCCACATGGCCGGCGGCATCGAGAACCCGCTCGGCGCGCGCGCAATGTATCTCGGTTCAACGCTGTACCGAATCCACGGCTCGAACGAGCCCGAGACGATCGGCCAGGCGGTATCGTCGGGCTGCTTCCGCATGACCAATGACGACGTCGCCGACCTCTACGACCGCGTCTCGGTCGGCACGACCGTGATCGTCAAGAACTAGAGCCGCACTCGACCACGACGATGAGGCAATGTCACAGCGCGCATCCTCGCCACGAGCATCCGTGCTCCTGGCGCCCCCTGCGGAGCGCGGTGGCGGCCGCGCTGGCTGCGCTTGTGACCGCGATGGTCCCGCTGCCGGCGTCGACCACCGAAATTCCGGCGATCGCCGCCCGCCAGCGCATCGAGAAGAAGAGCTTCACCGACGCCGAGATCACCGACGGCTTCTTCAAGACCGCGTTCGGCGCCGAGTATCACCTGGCGGGCCGGGTCGACCGCATCCGGAAGTACAGCGCACCGGTGCGGGTGTTCGCCGATGGCCGCCGCGCCGATCGCAAGGCGCAGCTCGCCAAGGTCGTCAGCGACATCGCCGCGCGCATCCGCAACCTCGACATTGCGATGACCGACACCGACGGCGACGCCAATGTCCGCGTCAAGCTGGTGCGCGACCGCGATCTCTACCACACCATCAGCCAGGCCTATGGCAGCGAGCGCGCGCGCGAGATCAAGACCTCGCTGGATCCGCAATGCCTGTCCGGCTTCCGCAAGAACGAGGCGTTCGAGATCGAGCATTCCGACGTCATCCTCACCGTCGACAACGGCGATTTCGTCTTTCTCGACTGCGCCTATGAGGAGCTCCTGCAGTCGCTCGGGCCGATCAACGACACCTCGAGCGTGCCCTGGACCATGTTCAACGACAACGTCTCGATGGGCTATTTCGACGTCTACGACCAGTACATCCTCAACCTGCTGTACGACCCGCGCGTCAAGGCCGGCATGACGCTCTCCGAGGTCAAGGCGGTGCTGCCGGACGTGCTGGCCGATGTGCGGGCCTGGGTGAGGAAGACCAACAATCTGGCGGAGTGACGCAGGCGTTTGGTTAAGCGTCGTGGTTTGAGAGCCGAGACGCCGCCTCGAACACAGGTGTGGTCCCGGCGAACGCCGGGACCCATACGCCGCGGCCGTGCAATTGGGCACGCTGAGCGACGCTCTTCTTCCAACTACCGGGCCCGGTGACTATGGGTCCCGGCGTTCGCTGGGACCACACCGCATTTGGCGAAGCGACTGCGGCAACTCGGCGCTATCGGCAGATCCCCTTCAGCGCCCGCCACTCCTCCGCACTCAGCAGCGGCGGACCGCTCGGCGGCCGGTCCTCGGCGCGCATGCGCGCGAGACGGTCCTCGCTGAGCGGATGGCTGGCCCACAGCGACGGGCGCTTGCCGTCCTCCTTGCCGGTGATGCGAAACAGCAATTCGCCCATCGGGCGCGTCGGCCGTCCGAGCTTGTGCATCACGTCGATCGCGAAACCGTCCGCCGCCGCCTCCGCCTCGCGCGAATAGGACGCATTGATCATGGCCCGCGAGGCGAAGATCGCCGCGCCCGCGCCGGTGACGTCGCCGAACAGCAGGCCGATCAGGAATGAGCTGCCGCCATTGTGGATCAGCTGCCGCAGGTTGTCGCGGTGCTTGAGGTGGCCGAGCTCATGCGCCAGCACACCGGCGACCTCGTCGGGGTCATTGGCCTTGTCGAGCAGCCCCCTGAACAGGAAGAATTGCCCGCCCGGCAACGCGAAGGCGTTGGGGATCGGCGTATCCAGCACCTGCGACGCGATGCTGTCGTCGAGGCCGGCGGGGCGGCGCAGCGCCGACACCAGCTTGGCGAACGCGGCCTGCCCGGCCGCCTCGCCGCAAAGCTTGTCACCGAACACGGTCTGGATCTGCACCACGGCGGCCTCGCCGAGATGCCGCTCCATGGTCGGCGGCACCAGGGGCGTCAGCCGATCGGATGCGAACGGAATCACCACCAGCACGACGGCGACGATCGAGGCGACGGCGGCCAGCGACCAGCCGACGATGCGCGCGATGGCGCCGCGGGTCATCCTGTTCTGGTCGATATGGCTGCAGCGCGCGATCAGCTCGGCCGACAACGCCGCGTCGCGGATCTCCAGCCGTGCCAGCGGCGATGCCGACAGGCAGCTCACGCGCAGCGTGCCGCTCGGGCCGTCGACGCGGCGGATGTCGGCATAGGGCCAGGAGACGAAATTGTCGGCGCTGCGCATCACGAGCTGATTGGCGAAGCCGATCGTGACCGTCTGCCGCCGGTTGGACAGGCCGTCGAAATAGACCGCAGGGCCGCCGAGCGGAGCGGCCGGCTCGACCGGCGTGGCGGCGGCCGGCGCAGCAGCGGCCACCTGCCCGGGATCAGAATCCGGCGACGTCGAGTCCATCGGCAAATCCTTCGCCGAGCGCGCTGGCCAGATCGCCCCTGGCGGCGACATTGGCCATGGCCTCGATGCCATGCACTTGAACCGACTGCAGCACGGTCGCCCACATGTCGCGCACCAGATAGAGCCGCATCACGACGTTGAGCGCCAGGATCCAGGCGATGTAGCCCAATCCGACCAGCACCAGCATCGGCACGTTGTCGGACAGCGCCTGCGCCTGAGGCCGGCCGTCACTCCCCGGCCCCAGCAATCTGAGCATCAGCGCGGCGACACCGCCGAAATAGGCGCTGGAGGCGATCGACAGCAGAAACCACCAGCCGATCACCTTCCAATAGAGACCATAGAACGCATTGTCGGGCAGGTCCGATTCCAGACGCACGCCGCCGAAGCGAATGCCCGACAGCCACCAGCGCCACTCGATCGCTTTGAACTGCGCATAGACGAACGGAAACAACGGAAACAGCAGCAGCGCAAACGGCGCGATGACCCACAGATACCAGGCGCGCTTGAAGAACTCCCAGCCGCGTCCCTCGAAGTCGCCGCTGAGATCGCCATAGTGCGAATGTCGCATCTTGTAGCGCTCGAGCGCGGCGGCGCGCCACGGCCAGGCCAGCCCCAGCGTGACCACCGTCAACAAGGTCCACAACATGGCGCGCCCGGCATAGGCCCAGCCCGAACCCGTCATCCAGAACCGGATGCCGCGCCAGACCGTGCGCGTCAGCCGGTAGCGGCGCGCGCGGAAGATGGCGAACTGGCCGAAGGCGTAGAAGGCGATCACCAGCGGCACGCTGGCGAAGCCCTGGTAGCGCTCGGCCTCGACGCCGATGAGGAAATAGGCGAGATAGATCGGGACCAGGATCGCCATCGCGAACAGGAAGCCGATCAGGAGCTCCTTGCCGCGCCCGGTATATTCTGCGGCATCACCGTCGACAGCCGTGTTGACCCAGAGATGCCGGCGGATGTCGGTCGCGAGCCAGAACCGGTAGAAGCCCAGTGTGATCAGTTCGATGGCCGCCCCGCGGCTGACCAGCCGGAAGAACTCGCCACGCGCACCTGAGAAGGTGGCGGTGAGAGGCGGAAGCGGCGGCAGCTGCTCCGGAACGTAACTCATCTGGTTCACGGCTCAGGGCCTCCGACACACGCAAAAGATCTACAATATACCTCGATTGTTCGTCGCCGGGACGACTCCGAGGTTCGACGTATTTTCTACGCAAGTCGGCCGGAAAAAACACCGGCCTCGACGAGGATGACTAAAATATCTGCATCCGGCCGGTTGGCGAACGCATGTCCCGCATGCGCCAACCGCTTGGTCGGCACCTCAAGACGTCTTGTCGAACAATTCCCGCCCGATCAGCATGCGCCGGATCTCGCTGGTGCCGGCGCCGATCTCGTAGAGCTTGGCGTCGCGCAGCAGCCGCCCGGTCGCATAGTCGTTGATGTAGCCGTTGCCGCCGAGCAGCTGGATCGCATCGAGCGCACATTGCGTCGCCTTTTCGGCGGCGAACAGAATCGCGCCCGCCGCGTCCTCGCGCGTGGTCTCGCCGCGATCGCAGGCCTTGGCCACCGCATAGACATAGGCGCGCGCGGCGTTCATCGTCGTGTACATGTCGGCGACCTTGCCCTGCACCAGCTGGAAGGTGCCGATCGGCTGGCCGAACTGCTTGCGCTCATGCACGTAAGGCAGCACAGCGTCCATGCAGGCCTGCATGATGCCGAGCGGACCTGCGGCGAGCACCGCGCGCTCGTAGTCGAGGCCACTCATCAGCACGTTGACGCCGCGGCCGACCTGCCCCAACACGTTCTCCTCCGGCACCTCGCAATCCTCGAACACCAGCTCGCAGGTGTCCGAGCCGCGCATGCCGAGCTTGTCGAGCTTCTGCGCGGTCGAGAAGCCCTTCATCCCCTTCTCGATGATGAAGGCAGTGATGCCGCGCGGGCCGCCCTGCGGATCGGTCTTGGCGTAGACCACCAGCGTTTCCGCGATCGGACCGTTGGTGATCCACATCTTGTTGCCGTTGAGGACGAAGCGATCACCCTTTTTGTCGGCGCGCGTCTTCATCGACACCACGTCGGAGCCGGCCTGCGGCTCGGACATCGCCAGCGACCCGACATGCTCGCCCGAGATCAGCTTCGGCAGATATTTGCGCTTCTGCGCCTCGTTGCCGTTGCGGCGGATCTGATTGACGCAGAGATTGGAGTGGGCGCCGTAGGACAGGCCGACCGAGGCCGAGGCGCGCGAGATCTCCTCCATGGCGATGCAGTGCTCGAGATAGCCGAGGCCGGCGCCGCCATACTCCTCCTCGACGGTGATGCCGTGCAGGCCGAGCTCGCCGATCCGGGGCCAGAGATCGCGCGGAAACTGGTTGGAGCGGTCGATCTCGGCGGCGCGCGGCGCGATCTGCTCCTGCGAAAAGCTCGCCACCGTCTCGCGGATCGCGTCCGCGGTCTCGCCGAGATCGAAATTGAACATGCGCTGCGCGTTGGCGATCATGGGGGCGCCCTCCTGCTAGTCTTCTGCTTTGCAACAATCGCTCAAAGCCATATTCCGTGACGTGACGCTTGTCACGCCCGACGTCCGGACAAATACCAGCGTTGCGACGCAAGACCGGCCCGGCGGCCGCACTCCGCACTTGCCCCGCGCTCCCGGGCAGGATGTAATCGCGCCCGACATCGCCGGACAGCTAGAATCCGGCCATCAGGGAGACGTCCATGCACGGGACCACCACGACGGCCGAGGCACAGCGACACGCCGCAGCAGGCGACCGCGTCAACGACGCGGCCGCCAGTCGCGCCGCATCGTTGCCGCTCGCCGAATTCGACCCCGGTCATCCGGAGTTGTTCCGTACCGACACGCACTGGCCCTATTTCGACCGGCTGCGTCGCGAGGATCCGGTGCACTACTGCAAGGAGTCGATGTTCGGCCCCTACTGGTCGATCACCCGCTACGACGACATCATGGAGATCGAGACCAACCACGCGGTGTTCTCCTCGGCGTCCGCGCTCGGCGGCATCACCATTCGCGACGTCGACCCCGACCTGCGCCGCGAGAGCTTCATCGCGATGGATCCGCCGCGCCATGCCGCGCAGCGCAAGACCGTGGCGCCGATGTTCACGCCGACACATCTCGACGAGCTCGCGATCAACATCCGCAAGCGCTCCGCCGAATGCCTGGACAATCTGCCTGTTGGCGAGGTGTTCGACTGGGTCGATCGTGTCTCGATCGAGCTGACCACGCAGATGCTGGCGGTGCTGTTCGACTTCCCCTGGGAGGACCGCCGCAAGCTGACGCGCTGGTCGGATATCGCGACCACCATCCCGGGTCCGGACGGGCTGGTCGCGACCGAGGATGAAAGGCAGGCCGAGCTGATGGACTGCGCGCGCTATTTCGCGCGGCTCTGGCAGGAGCGCGTCAACCAGCCGCCGAAGAGCGACCTGCTGTCGATGATGGCCCACAGCGAGGCGACGCGGAACATGGATCCGAAGAACTTCCTCGGCAATCTCGTGCTCCTGATTGTCGGCGGCAACGACACCACGCGCAACACCATGTCCGGCAGCATCTATGCGCTCAGCCAGAACCCGGATCAGTACCGCAAGCTCAAGGATAACCCCGCGCTGATCGACAGCTTCGTCCCCGAGGTCATCCGCTGGCAGACCCCGCTCGCCCACATGCGCCGCACCGCGCTTTTCGACATCGAGTTCCGTGGCAAGCAGATCAAGAAAGGCGACAAGGTCGTGATGTGGTATGTCTCGGGCAACCGCGACGAGGCCGCCATCGAACGCCCCTACGACTTCATCATCGACCGTATCAGACCGCGTCAGCATCTGTCGTTCGGCTTCGGCATCCACCGCTGCGTTGGCTTGCGATTGGCCGAACTGCAACTCAAGATCATCTGGGAGGAAATCCTGAAGCGATTCGATCATATCGACGTGATGGAGGAGCCAAAGCGGGTCTATTCGAGCTTCGTGAAGGGATATGAGGCATTGCCGGTCAGGATTGCGGCGTAGCCCCACCATCTCGACGAATTGGACCGAGAGCTATCCACCCGCTCCGTCATTGCGAGGAGCCGAAGGCGACGAAGCAATCCAGACTTTCTTCCTGGCCCTGGATTGCTTCGCTTCGCTCGCAATGACGGAAGGCAATCATATTTTGTACATTGTTGAGCGACTGTTCAGAAAAGGACCACCCCATGACCGCCCAGGCCGCGCTTCGCTCCGATAAGGCCGATCTGCTGCGCGACGCGCGCCTCGAGGCCTATTCCACCCCGATCGAGGACTTCCATCCTGGCGCACCACGGCTGTTCCAGAACGACACGATCTGGCCGTGGTTCGAGCGGCTGCGCAAGGAGGCGCCGGTGCACTACTGCACCAAGGCGCCAATCGAGCCCTATTGGTCGGTGACGCGCTATCACGACATCATGCATGTCGACACCAACCACGCGATCTTCTCCTCGGACGTCAGCAATGGCGGGATCATGATCCGAGACGTGCCGCCCGGATACGAATGGCCGAGCTTCATCGCGATGGACGAGCCTGTTCATGGCGAGCAGCGCAAGACGGTGTCGCCGATGTTCACGCCCGACCATCTCGACCAGATGGCGGTGCTGATCCGCGAGCGCTCGGCCAAGGTGCTGGATTCGCTGCCGCGCAACGAGACCTTCAACTGGGTCGAGAAGGTCTCGATCGAGCTGACCACGCAGATGCTGGCGACCCTGTTCGATTTCCCGTTCGAGGAACGCCGCAAGCTGACGCGCTGGTCCGACGTCTCGACCGCGCTGCCCAAAAGCGGCATCGTCTCGTCGGAGGAGGAGCGCCGCCGCGAGCTCGGCGAATGCGCCGAGACCTTCGGCCGGATGTGGAAGGCGCGCCAGGCCGAGCCTGGCCGCGACCTGATCTCGATGATGGCGCATAGCGAGGCGACGCGGCACATGACGCCGGACAATCTGATGGGCAACCTGATCCTGCTCATCGTCGGCGGCAACGACACCACGCGCAACACCATGACGGCCTCGGTGCTGGCGCTGAACGAGAACCCGGCCGAGTATCAGAAGCTGCGCGACAATCCGGCGCTGATCGAGACCATGGTGCCTGAGGTGATCCGCTGGCAGACGCCGCTCGCCCACATGCGCCGCACCGCGCTGGTCGATACCGAGCTCGGCGGGAAGACGATCAAGAAGGGCGACCGCGTCGTGATGTGGTACGTCTCGGGCAACCGCGACGGGGAGGTGATCGAGAATCCGGACGCCTTCATCATCGACCGCAAGCGGCCGCGCATCCATTTGTCATTCGGCTTCGGCATCCATCGCTGCGTCGGCATGCGGCTCGCCGAGCTGCAGCTGCGCATCGTCTGGCAGGAGATCCTCAAGCGCTTCGACCGTATCGAGGTCGTGGGCGAGCCGAAGCGGGTCTATTCCAGCTTCGTGCGCGGCTACGAGAGCCTGCCGGTGCGGATTCCCGGGTGAGCTCCAGTCGACCTCTTCCAAATGGACACTCGTTCAGTCGACCGAATTCGGGCCTCATGGTTCGAGACGCCGCTACGCGGCTCCTCACCATGAGGGTGAAGGCCCGCCTGGATGAGCGAGGCTCCAGACCCTCATGGTGAGGAGCGCCGCTTGCGGCGCGTCTCGAACCGTGGGGCCTTAGCTGCCTATAACGGCATGGCTGGGTCCACCGGGATTCAATCGGCTTCGACGGTCGTTTCTGGCTAAATCATCCGCTGCACCACGGGTGCACACGAACCACAGGACGCCATGGCCGCTTCCGATACACCAAGCCCCAGCCCCGACTGGCCGCTCGCCATCTACCAGGCGCTGAAGGCGGCTGACGTCCGGCAGCTCTGCTACGTCCCCGATGCCGGCCATTCCCGCCTGATCAGCCTCGCCCATGACGATCCCGCGATCGCCACCACGGTCCTCACCACCGAGGAGGAAGGTATCGCGCTCTCCGCCGGCGCCTGGCTCGGCGGCCAGCGCGCAGTGCTCCTGATGCAGTCGAGCGGCGTCGGCAATTGCGTCAACATGCTGTCGCTGCTGGCGAGCTGCCGCTTCCCGTTCCTCAGCTTCGTGACCATGCGCGGCGAATGGGCCGAGTTCAATCCGTGGCAGGTGCCGATGGGCAAAGCGACGCAGGCGGCCTTCGAGATCATGGGCGTCACGGTGTTCCGGCTCGGGCGTCCCGAGGACGCCGGCGAGATGGCGGCCGCTGCAGCGAGGCTCGCGTTCGACAGCGACCAGCCGATCGCGGTGCTGATCTCCCAGCGCATGATCGGCGCCAAGAAGTGGACGGAGGCGAAGTGATGGGAGCACCGCTCGACCGCCGCACCGCCGTCAAGGCGTTGCTCCATGATCGCGGCGATCTGCTGGTGATCAGCGGCCTCGGCTCGTCGTCCTACGACGTGTTCGCCGCGGGCGATCACGACGCGAACTTCTATCTCTGGGGCGCGATGGGCGGCGCGGCCATGATCGGCCTGGGTCTCGCACTGGCGCAGCCATCGCGCCCGGTCGTCGTCATCACCGGCGACGGCGAGCAACTGATGGGGCTCGGCAGCCTCGCGACCTCGGCGGCGAAGCAGCCGAAGAATCTCTCGATCGTCGTGCTCGACAACGCCCATTTCGGCGAGACCGGGATGCAGATGAGTCATTCCGGGCTCGGCGCGAAGCTGGAGCTGATTGCCGCGGGCGCCGGCTTTCCCTCGGTGAGCACGATCGAAACGCGTGCCGCACTCGACGCCTTCCGGCCGAAGCTGCGCGATCGGCAGGGTCCGCATTTCGCCCGCGTGACGATCTCGACCGATCATGTCGACCGCGCGTTGCCGCCGCGCGACGGCGTTTTCCTAAAGAGCCGCTTTCGCGGCCATCTCGGATTTCCCGTCAGCTAGAACGCGATCACCGCGCGGGCGCGCCATGCCGCTGTGGCGGGGCCGGACGCGCGCGGCGTGGTCATTCCCTGCTTGCCAAGGCTGGCATGCTTCGTCATAGGCTATGACGAACAAGCATAGGGAGACCGCGGGGCCGCGCGACAGCGGTCCGCGGAGCAGCGCATGACCGAACACCATCCGCACGACGATTATGCCGACATCCGCGACGCGGTGGCAAAGCTCTGCGCCCAGTTCCCCGGTGAATATTGGCGCAAGCTCGATCGCGAGATGGCCTACCCGTCCGCCTTCGTGGATGCGCTGACACAGGCCGGCTATCTCTCCGTGCTGATCCCCGAGGAATATGGCGGCGCCGGCCTGAAGCTGTCGGCGGCGGCGGCGATCCTCGAAGAGATCCAGCGCGCCGGCTGCAATGGCGGCGGCTGTCATGCCCAGATGTACACGATGGGCACGGTGCTGCGTCATGGCAATGCCGAGCAGAAGGCCAAGTGGCTGCCAAAAGTCGCGAGCGGCGAATTGCGGCTGCAGGCGTTCGGCGTGACCGAGCCGACCTCGGGCACCGACACATCGTCGCTGAAGACCTTCGCCAGGCGCGACGGCGACAGCTACGTCGTCAACGGCCAGAAGATCTGGACCAGCCGCGCCGAATATTCCGACCTGATGATCCTCTTGGCGCGCACCACGCCGAAGGACCAGGCGCAGAAGCGCACCGACGGCCTCTCCGTCTTCATCGTCGACATGCGCGAGGCCAAGAAGGCCGGGCTCACCATCCGCCCGATCCGGACCATGATGAACCACGCCACGACGGAAGTCTTCTTCACCGACATGCGCGTGCCGGCGGAGAACCTGATCGGCGAGGAAGGCAAGGGCTTCCGCTACATCCTCTCCGGCATGAACGCCGAGCGCATCCTGATCGCGGCCGAATGCGTCGGCGATGCCAAATGGTTCATCGCCAAGGCCACCGCCTATGCCAAGGAGCGCGTCGTGTTCGGCCGCCCGATCGGCCAGAATCAAGGCATCCAGTTCCCGATCGCCAAGGCCTATGCGTCGATGCGGGCTGCCGAGCTGATGGTCAAGGAAGCCACGCGCAAATACGAGGCCGGGCTCGACTGCGGCGCCGAGGCCAATATGGCCAAGATGCTCGCCGCCGACGCGTCGTTCGAGGCGGCCAATGCCTGCATCCAGACTCATGGCGGCTTCGGCTTCGCCGAGGAGTACGACGTCGAGCGCAAGTTCCGCGAGACGCGGCTGTATCAGGTGGCGCCGATCTCGACCAACCTGATCCTGTCCTACGTCGCCGAGCACGTGCTCGGCATGCCCAGGTCGTATTGAGGTCCTGCCATGCTGCCGCTTGAAGGGATCATTGTCGTCGCCGTCGAGCAGGCGGTCGCCGCGCCGTTCTGCTCGTCGCGCCTCGCCGATGCCGGCGCCCATGTCATCAAGATCGAACGGCCCGAGGGCGATTTCGCCCGAGGCTATGACGCGGCCGCCAAGGGCCAGAGCAGCTACTTCGTCTGGCTCAACCGCGGCAAGGACTCCGTCGTCGTCGACCTTTCAAAACCGGAAGGTCGCGCCGAGCTGGAGAAGCTGATCGCCGGCGCCGACGTTCTCTTGCAGAACCTCAAGCCCGGCTCGATGGACAGAATGGGCTTTGCGCGCGAGCGGCTGCGCCAGGACTATCCGAAGCTGATCTGCTGCACCATCACCGGCTACGGCGACTCCGGTCCCTATGCCGACCGCAAGGCCTATGACCTGCTGATCCAGGCGGAGAGCGGGCTCGCCTCGATCACCGGCGGCCCCGACGGTCCCTCGCGCGTCGGCATGTCGATCGTCGACGTCGCGACCGGCGCGACGGCGCATGCCGCGATCCTGGAGGCGCTGATCAGGCGCGGCCGCACCAATGAGGGCGCCGATATCAGGATCTCGATGTTCGACGTGATGGCCGACTGGCTCACCGTGCCGCTGCTCAACGCGGAAGCCGGCAACGCGCCGAAGCGCATCGGCCTCGCCCATCCCTCGATTGCGCCCTATGGCGTGTTCACCTCGAAAGACGGCAAGGACATCCTGATCTCGATCCAGAGCGAGCGCGAGTGGAAGACGCTGTGCGCCAAGGTGCTGGACCAGCCCGGGCTGCCCGACGATCCGCGCTTCGCCAACATGGTCGAACGCGTGCGCAATCGTGCGCTGACCGACGGCATCGTCGCCGCGCGCTTCGCGGCGCTGTCGCGCGATGAGCTGCTGGGCAAGCTCGCCGCGGCCGACATCGCCTTCGCCGAGGTCAACAGCATGGCGGATCTCTCGGTCCATCCGCATCTGCGGCGCATCGAGGTGGACACGCCGAACGGCGTCGTCAGCTATCCCGCGCCGGCGGCGATCGTGGTCGGCGAGGACAGGCACTACGGCGCCGTGCCCGCGACCGGCGAGGCCGCCTCGCCCCATCAGCGCAAGGGATGATCATGACGGACCCGCTCGATCTCGACCATCTCCGGCAATGGGTCGGCCGCAGCGCCGAGGCGACCGACATCGTCACCGCGCAGCTCACCAAGGGCCTGCGCGCGACGCTGTTCCAGGACATCGGCGAGCCGACAACCGGCGACATCGCGCCCTACACGGTGCATTGGTGCCTGGGCCAGCCCGTGTTTCCGCACGATCAGCTCGGCCCCGACGGCCATCCCACCCGCGGCGGCTTCCTGCCGCCGGTACCCTTGCCGCGCCGCATGTGGGCGGGCGGCGAGGTGCAGTTCATCGATCCCTTGCGCGTCGGCGATGTCGCCACCCGCGTCTCGACGATCTCAGACGTCACCCTGAAGAGCGGTTCGACCGGCCAGCTCTGCTTCGTCGCCGTAGAGCACGTCGTGACCACGCCGCGCGGCGTCGCGATCCGCGAGCGCCAGGACATCGTCTATCGCGACATGGGCGGGGCGCAGGCTGCGCCGGCAAAAGCGCCGCCGCCTCCGCCGGTCGCGCAGCACAGCGAGACGCGTATCTCCGATGCCGTGCTGCTGTTTCGCTATTCCGCACTGACCTTCAACGGCCATCGCATCCATTACGACCGCGACTACGTCACCAGGGTCGAAGGCTATCCGGGCCTGATCTTCCACGGACCTTTGCAGGCCGCGCTGCTGGTCGAGTTCGCCGCCAGCCTCAAGGGCAAGCCGCCGGCCAAGTTCGCCTATCGCGGCGTGCAGCCTTTGTTCGAGGGCAGCGCGTTCTCGGTGAATGCGAATGACAAGGATGCCGGCCTGGAGCTGTGGACCGCCAACGCCGAGCGCCAGCCGACGATGAAGGGCACCGCGAATTGGTGAAGTCGGTCTCGTCATTGCGAGCGAAGCGACGCAATCCAGAGTTCCACCCGCGACTCTGGATTGCTTCGTCGCTTCGCTCCTCGCAATGACGGTCATTCGAGGAAACGCCGTGCCAAAAACCACAAGAACAACAACCAAACCCGTCACCGTCAAGCAGGCCACGTTCGAACTGCTGCGCGCGTTCGGCATCAAAAAAGTCTTCGGCAATCCCGGCTCGACCGAGCTGCCGTTCCTGAGCGACTGGCCCGATGACATCGACTACGTGCTCGGCCTGCAGGAGGCCAGCGTGGTCGGCATGGCCGACGGCTATGCGCAGGCGACGCGCAATGCCGGCTTCGTCAATCTGCATTCGGCGGCCGGCGTCGGCAACGCGCTCGGCAACATCTACACCGCGCATCGCAACCAGACGCCGCTGGTGATCACCGCCGGCCAGCAGGCGCGCGCGATCCTGCCGCTGCAGGCCTTTCTCTATGCCGAACGCCCGTCCGAATTCCCGCGCCCTTACGTCAAATACAGCGTCGAGCCGGCGCGGCCCGAGGACGTGCCGGGCGCGATCGCCCGCGCCTACTACACCGCGATGCAGCCGCCGTGCGGGCCGACCTTCGTCTCGATCCCGATCGACGACTGGATGCATCCGGCGCAGCCGATCACCGCCCGCAAGGTGAGCCGCGAGCTCGGCCCCGATCGCGCCGCCATGGACGAACTGGTGAGCGCACTTGCCGCCGCGAAGAATCCCGCGCTCGTGGTCGGCCCCGGCATCGACCGCGCCGGCTGCGTCGAACTGATGGTCGAGGTCGCCGAGAAGGCCAAGGCCGCGGTCTGGGTCAGCCCGTTCTCGGCGCGCTGCGCGTTCCCAGAGCGCCATCCGCAATTCCAGGGCTTTCTGCACGCCTCACCCGGACAATTGTCCGACGCCCTGAAGCCGCACGACCTCGTCGTCGTGTTCGGCGCCCCGGTGTTCACCTTCCATGTCGAGGGCCATGCCGCGATCTTCGACGGCGTCACCACGCTCTATCAGATCACCGACGATGCCGAAGGCGCCGCCGTGCCGCCGATCGGCACCAGCATCATTGCCACCATGCGGCCGGCGCTGGAGGTGTTGCTGGAGTTGCTGCCGGAGACCAGGCGCGCGGCGCCGAAGGGCCGCGTGCTGCCGGCCGCGCCGAAGCCGGCCGATCCGATCCCGGTCGACTATCTCCTGCATACGCTGGCGCAGGCGCTTCCGGCGGGCAGCGCCGTGGTCGAGGAGATCCCCTCGCATCGGCCGCTGATGCACAAGTACATGCCGATGCCCGGCGCGGATTCGTTCTACACGATGGCGAGCGGCGGACTCGGCTACAGCCTGCCGGCGGCGGTCGGCTTGGCGCTGGGGCGCACCGCGGGCCGCACGGTGTGCCTGATCGGCGACGGCTCGGCGATGTATTCGCTGCAGGCGCTGTGGACCGCCACGCAGCGCAGGCTGCCGCTGACGGTCGTCGTCATCAACAATTCCGGCTATGGCGCGATGCGCTCGTTCAGCCAGGTCATGCAGGTGCGCAACGTGCCCGGGCTCGAGCTGCCCGGCCTCGATTTCGTCAAGCTCGCGGAAGGCATGGGCTGCGATGCAGTGCGCGTGAGCCATGCCGCCGAGCTCGCCAGTGCGCTGACGCGAGCCCTCGCACATGCCGGCACGAGCCTCGTCGAGGTGATGGTCGACGCCGCGGTCCCGCTGCTCTACGCCCGGAAGGGCTGATCCGACGTTCGCACAGCGGACGACTTGTCAATCATGACATATGCGACAATGCGTCGCATCTTCAATGGCGGCAGCATGGCTCGCCGCGAAATGCTCATCGGCCCGCCGCAACCGTGCAACCGGCGTACCGACGGCAACCGCTTGTTTCAGAAGCTTTCTGTTCCCCTGCGCCATCTCGTCGCGGCCGGCTCGCCGCAAACATCGCGAAATCCTGCCGTCAGCTTGCAGGCGGACGCCTTGCTGCTTGCAAGGTCCGACCATGCTGCAAGCCAAAATCATTTTCAAAAGGTTCCATCATCCAATCCAGCGTACCAAGGGAGTTGAGCTGATGGCGGACAAGAAGAACCTTCAAACCGCGGCGTCGAGGACCGATCTCTATCGCCATGTCAGCGTGCTGGCCCTGATGACCGCCCTGACGATGACGGCGCTGCCGCATCGGGCCCATGCGCAGGCCATGACCACCGCCCTTGCCACTTCGGCCACCACCAACGCCGCCGCGAAGGCGGCGCAGGATGCGGCGGCGAAGGCCGCGGCCGCTGCCGCCGCCAAGGCGGCGCAGGACGCCGCTGCCAAGGCTGCGGCGAAGGCGGCGAGCGATGCCGCTGCAAAGGCGGCAGCTAGCGCCGCTGCAAAGGCTGCAACCAACGCCGCCGCCAAGGCCGCAGCCGACGCCGCTTCAAAGGCCGCCGCCAACGCCGCCGCAAAGGCCGCGACCAGCGCCGCCGCCAAGGCAGCCACTACGGCCGCAGCAACGGCAGCCGCCACCGCAGCGAGCACGGCAGCCAAGACCGCCGCCGCAACCCCGACGGCCACGGTTGCAACGGCCAGCACCGCGGCCAAGCCCGTCGCGGCCACCACTACGGCGGCCAGCACAGCCAAGCCCGCCGCGGCCGCCACCGCGGCAACGACGACGACTGGCACGGCCAAGACTGCAACCGCGACCACCACGGGCACGAGCACGAGCGCTGCCAAGCCGGCCGCGGCTGCCGCGGCGACGGCAACCACCACTGTCGCCCTCGCAAAGGCCACCGCCACGCCTGCAGCCGCAGCAACCCCGGCCAAGGCGGCGGCCGCGGCGTCGAGCAGCACCGATGCCGTCGCCAAGGCCAACGCGGCGGCCGCGGCCGCCGCGCAGACCGCCGCCGCCGCCGAGGCGCAGGTCGCCGCCGACCGCAAGGCGATCGATGTCGCGCGTCAGGCCGAGCAGAACGCACGAGGCGCCGCGATCGAGGCCCAGGAGCAGGCCGAGAAGAACCCAACCGCGGCCAACCAGGCGGCGGCGACGGCGAATGCCGCGAAGCTGACGGCCGCCTCGGCCGCGCTGCAGAGCGCCTTCCAGAAGCTCGACAAGGACATCGACGTGTCCAACGAGGCCAAGGAAGCCGCCAACGCCGCCAAGGACACGGCGCGCGAGACCGCCGAGGCCGCCGCGAAGGCGGCCCAGCAGGCCGGCCAAGCCGCCGGCAACGCCAACAATGGTGGCAACGCCAACAATGGCGGCAATGCCAACAATGGCGGAGCGGCGGCCGGCAACGGCGGCAACAACAACAATAACAACAACCAGCAGAACCAGGCGGCCCAGGAAGCCGCCGAGCAGGCCGCGCTGCAGGCGGCGTTGAAGACCGGCGAGCAGGCCCGCGCGGTCGCCCAGCAGAAGACCCAGGCCGCGCAGGCGGCTGCGACCCAGAACCAGAAGACGGTCGAGGCCGCGCTGAACCAGAAGATCGGCACGATCGATGCGACGGTGGAAGCGGCCGAGCAGAAGGTGAACGCCGACCGGCAGGCCCTGGAACAGGCGCGTCAGGCGGCACAGCAGGCCAAGCAGGATGCGCAGGAGGCCGCCGAGGTCCTCGAGCGTGCCAACAATGCGGCCAACCAGGCCGCCCTGGCGGCGGCCCAGGCCAAGGCGCAGACCACCGCCAACGCCTTCAACCAGGCCAACGCGACGCTGAACGCCGACAACCAGGCCCTGACCCAGGCGCGCGAAACCGGCGAGCAGCAGGAGGGGGCGCTGCGCGCGGCGGCTCAGCAGCAGATCCAGGCCGGCTACACCGCCGCTCAGCAGGCGACCCAGGCCGCCTGGGCCGAGGCGCAGCAGATCGGCAACGCTGCGCTGGCCGCGCTCGAGCAGTAACGCGATTGCGGTCCGCGTCGCCGACCGGCAGCGCGGACCCGCTCATAACAACAAGACCATCACCAGCCACATGCCGAACCGATCGGGGACGGCGCACGCGTCGGCGACCTGACCTCACCCCGCCGCGTGAGACGCGCCCCGGTCCCCCCCCCACCGCCCGGCATGCAATGCCTTGAGCCCCGCCCCCCTGCGGGGCTTTTTTTTTGCGCGACCGAGCGATCATGTCGCGGCCATCCTTCGAGCGCCGGTATCGGAGCCAGACCTCATGGTGAGGAGCGCCGATCTTCGGCGCGTTCAGGCGATGCTCTGCATCGCCCTGAGAACCATGAGGCCCGGAGGGCGCCGCCATGGGAAGGCCATCTGCAATAGCCCTGCGGGTCGGCGGTGATGTTGGCGACGACGGTCAGCCAAACGGCCCCCATCACACGCTCAGTATTGGACACGCACGCCGACGACGCCGACCACCGCCATGAAATTGTTCATCACGATGTTGGAGCGCGTCCACTCGGTGCGGACCTCGCTCTTCAGTTGGATGTTGCGGTTCATCTTGTAGGTGCCGCCGGCGGCAACGAACATGCGCTGATCGGTCCGACCGATGCCCACGAACTGGTCCTGTCCATAGCCGCCGCGCAGCGTGCCGATCAGCCATGGCTCGAACTGATGGTCCATCTGCACGATCACGTCACGCGACAGGATGCCTGAGACATTCATTGCCGGGGTTTCCGACGCCTGCGAGCGCGCCACCAGCACGAAGGTCGTGGCGTCGGTCGCGGCCCAGGCCAGCGTCGCGTCGGCGATCACGCCGCTGACGTTCGGCATCAACGGCGAGTCCATCCGGCGCGTGAGATAGCCGACCGAGGCCTCGCCGGTCAGCGATCCCACGTTGACGACGGCACCGCCGCGCGCCGCGATGCCAGCGGAGTCGCGGCGCTGCCCGTTGAAGTCGACCTGCAGATCGTGATTGCGGCGGTCGAAGCTCAAGTCGACAAAGGGCGAAATAGTCGGCGTCAGCACGTAGGTCACGCGGACCTGCGCGCCCGGCTGGGTGTAGTTGCGGTCCTGCGTCCGCAGCGGCACGTTGGCCGTGATCATGGCATCGTTGAACACGACGCGGTCGGCCGTCCCCTTGAACGCGATCTCGGTTGGGCCGATCTTCTGCAGCACGCCGGCACTGCCGCCGAAGCTCGTGGCGCGCGGCAGCTTGAGCGCGCCCGGCAGCGTCAAGGCATCGTTGACGAAACGCGCTTCGCCCGTGACTGCAGTGCCCTCGATGACATCGTAGCGTCCTTGCGCGCGTGCCTCGAAGGTCGGATGGCTGATGGAGCGGACGTTGGTGTCCTCGGTGTAGGCGCCGCGAAAATCAGCGTTGAGCTGATGCCGCTCCCATTGCGAGCGGACCGAGACTTCCGTTGCCACGATGGCGACGGGAGATCCAGGTCCACCGGCTCGCCGGGTCGGATTGCTGTCGTACCCCGCCTGGATCTCGACGGCCGGCTTCACCAGGAACGATCCGACCGTCAAGCCCGTCGGATCGTAGGGCTTGGCTTCGGCCGTCACCGGCGGCGGCTTCACGGTATCGAGATTGCGATCAGGCAGCACGTCGCGGTTGCGCAGCACGGCCGCAGGCTGGGCAACAGTCACCGCCTCCGCGGGCTTGGCTGGCGGCGGCAACGCAGCCGGCGTTGGAACCTGCATCGCGGCAGACTGCACCGCGCGTGCGACTTCACGCACAGGCTCGGCCGTAGCAAAAAGCGCGCCGCGCGCCGGTCGGAAATTCGCAGGTCCGAATCCAAAGGCCCCGGCGGCCTTGCCGGGCGCAGCAAGAGAGGGCGCGCCGGCCTCACGCACCGGACGCAACAGCGCGCTCACGCCGCGCGGGTCCTGGCGCATCATCAGCGTCCGGCTGTCGCTCGTGATTCGGGGAACGTTGTAGTAGATGCTGCGTGCGGTGATGTGGCGAAAGAACAGCCGATCGGCCCGCCCTGGAACGACATCCGTCGGCTTGGTCTTGACGGCCTGCTGCGCGGACGCGGCATCGACCACCATGACTGTCAGAAGCAGCACCTCGACGAGCGCGAGCGTGACCCCGCGCTGGGATCTGGTCACCATGAGCCGCTTCGTCCGCACGGCGAACGCGCTAGTCTTATGTGGTGAATGAGCTGGCAACGGAAAGCCGGGGCTGTGCAGAGATGGCGCGAAAAATGTCGGGGCGCTGCCGACATCACACGCTTCATGTGCACGCGACCAACTCCCCTTGCCGGCCAGATGACCGGCAAAGGTCGGCAGAAGTTTTGCCGTGCTGGGGAGATTTCATGCGAGATTGAGAGGCGCTCGCAAAGAACTCCGAGAAGCTGGCGGAGCCGGCATGTTCTGCGTTCGCAGAAAGAACTAATTAGCTCGAACGGCGATGCACGCCGCGCGGCTGCGCGGATATGGGCTGAAATCAGTCTTCGACGTGATGCAGTTCCGACGAACGTCGGGCGAGCCCGTTTCGATCGCTCGCGGGTCTTGCCGCATTCGGGAAGAAAGGGCGGCTTGGCCCGCCGCCATCGGATGATGGGCGGAGTCCGCCGGCTTCAGGATGCGAGAAACCCGCCATCGGCGGCCAAGACGTGGCCGGCGACGTAGGACGATGCGTCCGACAATAGCCACAGCACGGCCTCGGCGATGTCCTCCGGCTGCCCCATCCGTCGCAGCGGAAGACCCGCGGCGACGGTCGCGATGTCGCCGACACCGGCGCGCAGCATCATGTCGGTGACGACGCGTCCCGGCGCAATCGCGTTGATTCGGACGCCGCGCGGCGCTGCCTCCATCGCAGCCGAGCGCGTCAGCGAAATGACGGCGGCTTTCGATGCCGAATAGAGCGCGAGCCCGGCATTGGGATTGCGCACACCGCTCACGGAGGCGTTGATCACGATGCGCCCCTGCCCGCGCGCATACATGATCGGCAACTGCGCCCGCAGACAGAGAAACACCGAGCGCACATTGGCGTCGAACACATCGTCATAGATGCAGTCGTCCTGCTGCTCGAGCGGCGCCCGCCGCTCCTGGAAACCGGCATTGTTGAAGGCCGCATCCAGCCGACCGTAGCGATCGAGCACGGCCTGCACCAGATGCGCCACGTCGCTCTCGCGCGTTACGTCGGCTCTCACCGCGAGCCCCTCGCAGCCGAGCGCTCGGCACCGGGCCGCCGTGTCCTCGAGCTCGGCCTCGCGCCGTCCGGCGATGATGACTGCTTCCGCCCCCTCTGCCGCAAGCTTCAAGGCGGCGGCGCGGCCGATGCCGGAGCCGCCCCCGGTGACGAGGCAGACCTGCCCCTGCATGCGTGAGGTCGCGGGCGATCCGCCCTGGGTCGCGAGCTGCGTATCACTCATTTCGTACCCTCTGGCGGAGGCCGCCGTCGATGCCACGTTGCATCGCCTATTTGTTGTATGATACAACTATAAGGCAGGAGTCAAGATGCCCGAAGCCGAACTCCCCCTCGTCGACGATATCCGCGCCGCCTCGCGCCTGATGGTGCGAGAACTCGGCTTCATGGAAACGACGCTGGCGGCGACCGACCATCCGCCGTCGGCGGTCCACACCATCCTGGAGATCGGCCTGCGCGGCCCGCTGACAGCGATGCAGCTCGGCACGATCTTGCATCTGGAGAAATCCAGCATCAGCCGCATGGTCCGCAAGCTGATCGACAGCGGCGAACTGCAGGAGACGACCGATCCCGACGATGCCCGCAGCAAGCCGCTGTGCCTCACCGCCAAGGGACGGAAGACGCTCGCCGCGCTGCATGCGTTCGGCCGGCAGCAGGTTCAAGGCGCGCTGTCGTCGCTGTCGAAGGCCGAACGGCGCACGGTGCGCGACGGCCTGCTGCTGTACGCGCGCGCGCTCGAAGCCCGGCGCGCCGCGGATGCAGAGATGCAGCCATGCGGCTGACGATGCACGACGGGCGGATTGCGCAGGCGAGCCATGACGAAACTGCCCGTCGTGTTGAAATGTCGCACCGTCAAGGCTTGCGCCGTCGGGCAAATCAGGACGATCTTTCCGCGCATCCCGCCTCACTACGGAGGGGCGTTGCGCGCGATCGTCACGACACGCGAGGCGGGGATGCGGTGGCCGCAAGAGGTCGCAGCGCTTCTTCGGAGGTGCGGACGAACGATGCTCTTGCGGACGTGAAGTTGCGTGGTCCTGGCGCCCCGAGGCTGGCGCCAAGTTCGTGACGATGCTCGCGCATCGCACGGGCGACGGTGGCTAACAAGCCGGACACCGGGGAGAGCGCGATATAAACGTGAAGACCATCGCGCAGGGAATGCCGGGTTGATCCGGCGGCACCTGTGGTACCTGCCGCCTGCATTTTTTTCGCAGGCGGGCCATGGGTGAGGCCGTCACCCGGCATTCCCTGCGCCCTTCGACTTGATGAGGGCGACCGTTTCAGCAGAGCTCGGGCATCACGCGCCGCGAGGCCGCGAGGTCATGTCATCAGCTATCAAAATGCGCCCGGTCTCTCCTCATTGTCGTCCCGGCGAACGCCGGGACCCATACGCCGCGGCGAGCGTGTTGGGCAAGATGGTCAACGAGCGTGCCCCGAACCCCTCCCTGGGGTTATGGGTCCCGGCGTTCGCCGGGACGACAGCGGAGAGTGTTGATGCAGTTCGCCATCAGCCGTCTACTGGCGATGACCTCTCAGACCTACTTGCCGAACTCTTCCCGCATCTTCGCCTGGATCTTGGCCATGCCGCCGAGCCAGCGATCGTAGTTCTCGGTCTTCTTGCGCATGTAGCCGAGCACCTGGGGATGCGGCAGGATCAGGAAGCTCTCCTCGGCAAGCCCCTTCAGCACGTCCTGCGCGACCTGCTCCGCCGAGAGGTCGCCGTCGCCGGATTGCGGCCCCTTCGGGATCGCGCGCAGCATGTCGGTGTCGACTCCCTGCGGGCAGAGGATGGAGATCTTGATGTTATCCGCCTTGTGCGAGATTGCGAGATTTTCGGCGAAGCCAACCGCGGCATGCTTGGTGGTGGAATACGGCGCGCTGCCGACCTGCGACAACAGGCCCGCCGCCGAGATCGTGTTGAGGAAGTAACCGCCGCCGCGGGCCTTGTAGCGCGGGATCAAATGCCGCGCCGCGTAGACATGGGCCATCACGTGAATCGCCCAGCTGCGAGCCCATGGCTCGTCGGACGTGCCGCCGACATTCGCCGACAGCGGATCGAAGCCGCCACCGATGCCGGCGTTGGAGCAGAACAACGCAATCGGCCCGAACTGCCGCTCAGTCTCATCGATGACATGACTGATGTCGGATTCGCGGGAGACGTCGCATTTGAACGCGGCCCCGCCGATCCCATCCGCGACCGCCTTGGCGCTGGCCTCATCGAGATCGGCCACGACCACCTTCGCTGCGCCGGCGCGGGCGAACGCCTCGCACAGCGCCTTGCCGATGCCGCGGGCTCCGCCGGTGACCACCACGATTTTGCCGGTCACCTGCATGCAAAGCCCTCCCTGCGGAATATTCTACGCCAGGATCAAGTCCAAGACCGCCGTGTAATGGAAGCCGGCGCCCAGCAGCACGAAACCATGCCAGATCGCGTTCTGGAAGCGCAAGCGCCGCCACGAGTGGAAGATGACGCCGAGGCTGTAGAGGATGCCGCCGGTGAGCACGCAGGCCAGGACCGAGGCCGGCATCACCGAGATCACCCGGTCGTACATCATCACGCCGCTCCAGCCGAGCGCGAGATACAGGCCGATCGAGAGCGCATCGAAGCGCCCGGGCCAACGCAGCTTCAGCACGATGCCGAAGATGGCGACGCCCCAGACCCCGAGCAGCAGCGCGGCCGAGAACACCGTATCCTTCAGGGCGGCGATGAACGGCGTATAGGTGGCTGCGATCAGCACATAGATGGCGGAGTGGTCGAAGCGGCGCAGCACCCATTTGGTCGGCGACACCGGCCACAGATTATAGGTTGCCGACAGCGTCAGCATCGAGAGCAGTCCCGCGACGTAGATCGACACCACCACGATGTCGACGGCGCTGGCATAGATCGAGGTCAGCACGACGAGCACGGTTGCGGCGACCAGGCCGGCGGCGATGCCGACGACGTGGACGACGCCGTCCGCGATCATCTCGACCTTGTCGTAGTTCCAACGCATCGCGCCGGTGGCGGCATGGACGGAGGTCGAGGCGAACTGCTTCAGTTGAAATACGGTCATGTCAGAACCTGGTGCCGGTTTTCCGGGACAATTGTGCCGGAAGGATTATGGTTTCCAGTGGTCAACGTTCCGTTCAAAGTCTGGTTCTATCCGGAAACGGGCCGGAATTGTGAGCTTGAATCCGGCGTTTTGCATCGCCACCTGTCAAAAATCGCTCACGCCCTTTTCAACTGCGAATTCCCCTCCTCCCATGGTGACCTTTTCCGAACTCGTCGAGGAAGCGCGGCTCTCGGCCCGTGCCCTGCTCGATTATGGCGAGAGCTTCCTCAACCCGACCATCCGCCTCGGCGTCACCGGGCTGTCACGGGCCGGCAAGACCGTGTTCATCACCGCGCTGATCCACGACCTCGTTCGCGGCGGGCGCATGCCGGTGTTCGAGGCCTTGGCATCGGGCCGCATCGCCCGCGCCCATCTGACGCCGCAACCCGACGACGGCGTGCCGCGCTTTGCCTATGAGAGTCATTTGCGGGCGCTGGTCGCCGAGCGGCGCTGGCCGAGCTCGACCGTCGACATCAGCGAGCTCAGGCTGGTGATCGAATTCCAGCGCGCCAACGGCGCCGAGCGGACGCTCACGCTCGACATCGTCGACTATCCCGGCGAATGGCTGCTCGACCTGCCGCTGCTGAACAAGAGCTATGAGCAGTGGGCGCAAGAAAGCCTCGCGCTGTCGCGCAGCGAGCCGCGCGCGCATGTCGCCAAGGACTGGCACGCGCATCTGGCGACGCTCGCCCCCGAAGGCCTGGAGGACGAGCCGGCGACCCTGGAGGCGGCGCGGCTGTTCACCGAATATCTGCGCGCCTGCCGCGACGAGCGCTTCGCCATGAGCCTGCTGCCGCCCGGCCGCTTCCTGATGCCGGGCAATCTCGCGGGCTCGCCGGCGCTCACCTTCGCGCCCCTCGACGTGCCGGCCGAGGGCCAGGCGCCGAGCGGCTCGCTGTGGGCGATGATGGCGCGGCGCTACGAATCCTACAAGGACATCGTTGTCAGGCCGTTCTTCCGCGACCACTTCGCCCGGCTCGACCGCCAGATCGTGCTGGTCGACGCGCTGGCGGCGTTCAATGCCGGCCCCGAGGCGCTGCATGATCTCGAGGCCGCGCTGACCGGCATTCTCGATTGCTTCCGCGTCGGGCGCGGAAACATGCTGACGGCGCTGTTCCGGCCGCGCATCGATCGCATCCTGTTCGCGGCCACCAAGGCCGACCATCTGCATCACACCAGCCACGACCGGCTCGAAGCGGTGCTGCGGCGTGCCGTCAACCGTGCCGTCGCGCGCGCCGAGAGCACAGGCGCTGCGATCGACGTCGTGGCGCTGGCCGCGGTCAGGGCGACGCGCGAGGCGCTGGTCGCCCGCGGCCGCGACAAGCTCCCCTCGCTGCTCGGCACCCCCGCCGCCGGCGAGAGCGCCAATGGCGAGATCTTCGACGGCAACACCGAGGTTGCCACTTTTCCGGGCGAGCTGCCGGCCGACGCCGAGGAGCTGTTCAAGGGCGGCGCCTATCGCGGCCTGTCGAGCGCCGCCGCCGACGGGACCGATTTCCGCTTTCTTCGCTTCCGCCCGCCTTTGCTGACCCCAGATGCTGGCGCCGAGCCCGCTTTGCCCCATATCCGCATGGACCGCGCCCTTCAGTTCCTGATCGGAGACCGGCTGCAATGAGCGAACGCGCCAAGCCACGTCGTCCCCAGACCTTCCGGCTCGACGATCCCGACGTCGTCGTGGTCGATGCCGAGGAGGCCACCCGGCCGGGCCGCGGCACCATCCAGATCACGCCGGAGGCCGATCCGGCGCAACTGCCGGTGCAGGTCGAGACCATACTGCCGGCGCGGCGCGGCTTTGGCTGGGGCGCGCTTTTTTGGGGCTCGGTCGCCGGCCTCGTCCTGCTCGGCCTCGGCCTCGGCGTCGTCAGACTGATCGAGGATCTGTTCGCCCGCAGCGAAGCCCTCGGCTATGTCGGCGCGGGGTTCGCGGCCGCAGCCGCGATTGCATTGGCGGCCGTCACTGCCCGCGAAACCTACGGGCTGGTGCGGCTCGCCACCATCGAGAAGCTGCATCAGCGCGCGGCCGCGGTGCTGCTGTCCGACGATCGCGCCGAGAGCCGCGAAGTCGTCGTCGAGCTGCTGCGGATCGCACATGCCAATCCCCGGCTGGCGCGGCCACGTGCCGCGCTCGCCGGCCACGCCGACGACATCATCGACGGCGGTGACATGATCAAGCTCGCCGAGCGCGAGCTGATGGCGCCGCTCGACATCGAGGCACGGCGGCTGGTGTCGGTCGCGGCGCAACGGGTCTCTGTGGTCACGGCGGTCAGTCCGCGCGCGCTGATCGACGTGCTGTTCGTATTCGTGGCAAGCTTGCGGATGATCCGGCAACTCGCGCGGCTCTATGGCGGCCGTCCCGGCGCGCTCGGCATGATCAGCCTGCTGCGCCACGTCGTCGCGCATCTCGCCATCACCGGCGGCATGGCCGCGAGCGACAGCCTGATCCAGCAGGTGCTGGGGCATGGCATCGCGGCAAAACTGTCGCAGCGGCTCGGCGAAGGCGTGCTCAACGGCCTTCTCACCGCGCGGCTCGGCCTCGCCGCCATCGACGTGACGCGGCCGATGCCGTTCGCCGCGCTGCCGCGGCCGGCGCTGGCCGATCTCGCCAAGGATCTCCTGCGCAAGCAGGAGGACCAGGCATGAAGCTCAGGCCCGCGGCGTATGATCGGGGTCACCGGCGAGCCAGCGCCATGGGTACAATGGCGAGTCCGGTGGCGGCGCCAACTCCGGCGTCCAGCCCGTCAGCTTGCCGAACGCGTAAGTGTCCATGACGTGGCCGCGCCAGCTCCGCTCGACATGTCCGAGCGGCTCGCGGTGCGCGGTCGTGTCCGCCAGCAGCGGGCCGGCATTGTCCGGCTCGCGCACGACATAGAGGCCGGCATGTCCTGCGATCAGGTCCATGCCGGGATCACGGAAGCCGATGAAGCGGGCACGCTCGTTGATCTGGACCACCGGCACGTGGCCTCTGAAGAACCACCGCATCATTGCATAGGTGCGGTAGTCGGAGGTTGCGATCCAGGTGGCGCCGGTCTTTGCCAGTTCCTGCTCAACGCGCGCCGCAACCTGCTGATAGCCCGCCTCGGCGCCGATCGGATCGGCTCGTCCGAGGAAATTCCAGGGCGCTGCGACGTAGTAGAGGAAGATCAGGACCACCATGGCAATGCCGCTGACGACGGCGATGCGCGCCCAGCGCACGGTCGATCGGACGAACCAGGCGGATGCGCCATCCTGCGTCAGCTTGACGATGTTGATCGCGACCGCCGCAAACCCGATCGGCCACATGAACATCGGCCAGGTGTCACCGATCCGCAAAGTGAGCGACTTCCAGAGGAAGTAGAGGAACGGCACCAGCACCGCCGTCGACAGCAGAATCGCGACCGGCTCACACGTGCGATAGCCGCGCCAGGCTGTGACCGTCAGCGCCGACAATGTGACCGGCAGCAGGACGAAGCCGACCTGTCCGAACTGCAGTCCGATGTAATCGCCCAGCGTCCGCAACGAAAACTCATGCGGCGTCGTGGCGCGAACGAACTGGAAGCGGAACGAGGCCCAGTCGTGCTGAACGTTCCAGATCAGCACCGGCGAGAACACGGCAAGCGCGATCAGCGCCCCACACCAGGGATAGGGGCTGGCAAGCCAACGGCTGCGCCAAGCCGGAACGAGCAGGAACGCCGCCACGCCCGGCAGCAGCATGACCACCGTGAATTTGGACAACAGCGCCAGTCCACCGAACAGTCCGGCGGCGAGCCACCAGCGGCCATCGTCGCTCTCGGCGAGGCGAACCAGCGCCCAGATCATCGCGAGCGCAAACGGGATCGCAGCGACATCCGGCGCCACCTTGGCCATCAGCAGGCCATAGTAGAGCGCCGCCTCGGGCAGCAGCACCGCGAGGATCACGGCCCGCATATCGTGAGTGGTACGGCGAACGATGTCGGCGAGCAGGAGCTGCGTCACCCCCATCGCGAGGATGCCGGCAAAGCGAACGCCGAGATTGGTATCGCCGAACAGGGCGGTGCCCAGCCGGATGAACCAGGCGATCATGGGCGGATGATCGAGGAAGCAGAGCTGCAGCTCCTTCGACCAGGTCCAGTAATAGGCCTCGTCGGTGCGCAGATCGAGCGTCCCGGCATAGACGATGCGGATGATCGTCATGCTCGCGATCACGGCCGCAGCCATCAGCCACGCAGCGCGCATGGACCGAGACTCTGGGCTGTCGATGCCTGGGGAAATGGCCGTCACACGGTGCTTTTCCCCGACTCCGCCGGGCGAGTCAACGTTCCCGCGCACAGCTCGCGCCGCCGGATGACCGCCGTCACCAGCCCTCTAGGACAACAGGGAATAAATCTCTAGCATTGCCGCTCCAGATCATACGGACCACATGACCATTTCGATTTACCATCGTTTGCAGTCCGCCTGTCGCGGCATCGGTGTGCGGCAGGTGCGGCTGATCTGCGGCTTCATACTCTTCAGCTACCTGCTCAGTCATTTTCTCAACCATGCGCTCGGCAACATCTCGCTGCAGGCGCTCGCCGAGGGCGTGTCCTATCATGTGGCGTTCTGGCAGTTTCTTCCGATCGCCGTGCTGTTCTATGCGGCCGCTCTTACCCATGGCGGGCTCGGCGTGTGGGCGCTTTATCAGCGCCGGCAATTCAGCCGCAACACCATGGAGCCGCTGCAACTGCTGCTCGGCCTCAGCATCCCCGCGTTGATCTTCAGCCACATCGCCGGCGTCCGCATCGGACAGACCCTGTACGGACAGGAGAAGCTGTACCCGCAGGTTCTGTACTCGTATTGGACCGGCCTGTCCTGGCGGATCTGGTTGATGTCGGCAGCCCTGCTGACGTCATGGGCGCATGGCTGCATCGGGCTGCACTTCTGGCTGCGGCTCAAGCCGTTCTACAAGCGCGCGGCGCCGTGGCTGCTCGCCTGCGCCGTGCTGCTCCCGGCGCTGGCGCTGCTCGGCTTCTACCGTGGAGGCCGAGACGTCATCGCTGCCAGCGCAACACCGCAGTGGCGTGCCGAAAATCTTTCATTGAAGCAGACCGGCACGCCATCTGAACAGGCGGTGCTGGAGACCATCATGAACGGCTTTCTGGTCGGCTATGGCGGCCTGATCGGCTTGGCGCTCGCCGCGCGCGGCGTGCGAGCGGTCCATGAGCGACGTGGCGGCATGGTCACGCTGTCCTACAACAATGGCCGCTCCATCCGGGTGCCAAAGGGTTTGTCCGTGCTCGAGGCCAGTCTGCGCAATAACGTACCGCATGCCAGCATGTGTGGCGGCCGCGCGCGCTGCTCGACCTGCCGCATCAGGGTGATCGGAGATCCCGGCGCGCTGCCGCCCCCCTCGCCTCGCGAGGCCTTCGTGCTCGCGCAGATCGGCGCGGCGGACCCGTCGGTCAGGCTGGCCTGCCAATTGCGCCCCACCGACGATCTCTCATTCTTTCAACTGTTCATGCCGAACGCGACACCCGGCGAGCGCGGCAGTTCGCGTGCCGGAATCGGGCAGGAGCGCTACCTCGTCAGCCTGTTCGTCGACATGCGCGGATCGACCGGCCTCGCTGAGAAACGGCTGCCGTTCGACGTGGTGTTCATCGTCAACCGCTTCCTCAGCGCCGTCTCCCAGGCCGTGCTGGCGAATGGCGGGCAGCCCAATCAGTTCGTCGGCGACGGTATGCTCGCGCTGTTCGGACTAGCCGCCGATTCACATGTCGCCTGCGGCCAGGCGATCCAGGCAGCGCGTGGCATCGCGGCCAACATCGCCGAGCTGAACGCGTTCCTCAGCCATGATCTGCATGAGCCGATCCGCTTCGGCATCGGCATTCACGGCGGCGAGGTGATCGTCGGCGAGATCGGCTATCGCGACCACATGGTGTTCACCGCGCTGGGCGACGCCGTCAACGTCGCATCACGACTGCAGGACATGACGAAGACCCTCGGCTGCCAGGTGATCATCTCGGACGAGGTCTACGCGCGGGCGCGACTCGCCTCCGACGTGCTGCCGCAGCGCGAGGTCGAGATTCGCGGCCGCGCCGAGCCGATGCGCGTCAGGACGGCCATGGATGCCGCCGAACTTGCGGTGCTCTCGGACGAGGGGGCCGCTGCATGACGCGTTGCGTTGAACCTGTTTGCAGGCTGCGCTGTCATACCGAGAACGGTTGCAGCGGGTCCGCGGTGACTGGCGGAACGGTGGCGCTGCGGTCAAAAGCCGCAAAGCCGCCACGATATCGATCATTTCGGGCCAAAACCGCCCGCTGTTTGCGCTATCACGCCTGTCGCAACCGCAGTAGTCTTGAATTCCGGGCCTGACGGTTTGCGGGGACCGCCGGCTCGTACTCGGATTGGTCCCGCGGAGGCGACGTATGGCTAAAGGTACGGTCAAGTGGTTCAACCCGACCAAGGGCTATGGCTTCATCCAGCCCGCGGCCGGGGGCAAGGACATTTTCGTTCACATCTCCGCAGTGCAGAAGGCCGGGCTGACGACCCTCAACGAGGGCCAGACGATCGAGTACGACGAGATCGCCAACCGCGGCAGGAGTTCGGCCGAGAACCTGAAAGTGTAGTGGACCAATTGGCGCGCCATTCCGCCTCGCGGCTTTTCGGCGCGATCGTTTCCCTCACCAAGCCAGCATGATTGTCGACACGTCGAAATAGACAGGAGCGGTGCCCGCTCCTGATCACATCTTTACGTTTGTTTGTAGTTTCGGCTCCCTCCCCGCCATTGCCTCGCTCGCCCGACCTGGGTCAAATGCGCCTCGAACCGCGCCGTCAGCAGAATTCCAGCGCGCGGAAACAAGCGACGGGAGCGACGCATCATGGACGACAAGGGCATTTTCCATGGCCTGAAGGTGCTGGACTGCGCGAGCTTCATCGCAGCCCCTGCAGCCGCCACCGTTCTTTCCGATTTCGGCGCTGACGTCATCAAGATCGAGCCGCCCGGCGCCGGCGATCCCTACCGCAACCTGCCGAACCTGCCGGGCTATCCGCGCAGCGAGCATAACTACGCGTGGTATCTCGAAGCCCGCAACAAGCGGAGCCTCGCGCTCGATCTTTCGAAATCCGAAGCTCAAGCCGTGCTGCAGCGGCTGGTGAGTGAAGCCGATGTCTTCATCACCAACTTCCCGCCGTCGGTCCGCGCCAAGCTCGGCCTCACCCACGAAAAGCTGGCGCCGCTCAATCCGCGGCTGATCTATGCGTCGTTCACCGGGTATGGCGAGAAGGGCGAGGAAGCCGACAAGCCCGGCTTCGACAGCAATGCCTATTGGGCGCGCTCCGGACTGATGGACCTGGTCCGCGCCGACGAGAGCACGACACCCGCCCGCTCCGTCGCCGGGATGGGCGACCACCCCTGCGCGATGGCGTTCTATGGCGCGATCGTCACGGCGCTTTACCAGCGCGAGAAGACCGGCAAGGGCTGCCATGTCGCCTCCAACCTGATGGCGAACGGGGTCTGGGCGGCCTCCGTGCTTGCTCAGGCCAAGCTTTGCGGCGCGACCTTCGTCGAGCGGCGGCCACGCGAACGCGCGCTGAACGCGGTCGCCAATCATTACAAGTGCCAGGACGGCCGCTGGATCATGCTGTCGCTCCTCAATGAGGAGAAGCAGTGGCCGATCCTCGCCCGCTGCCTCGGCCGGGAGGAGCTGATCGATGATCCGCGCTTCGTCACCAAGGCCGATCGCCACGCCCGCTCGGTCGAGCTGATCCACGAGTTCGACGCGGTGTTCGCGACCAGGCCGCTGGCCGAATGGCGCCGGATCCTCGACGGCAGCGGGCTCGTGTTCGGGGTGGTCGGCATTCTCGACGACATTCCAAACGACAGGCAGATGATCGAGAACGAGGTGCTGGTGCCGTTCGAGAACGACACCATGCTGACGGTCAACAGCCCGATCTTCATCGACGGCCAGCGCAAGGTCACCCCGCGCAAGCCGCCCGGCATAGGCCAACACAGCGACGAGATCCTGCGCAGCGCCGGCTTCGACGACGAGACCATCCGCGACCTGCGCGCGCGCGGCGCGGTGGCCTGAGCTAGCGGGTCGCGATGAAGCACATGCCGAACCGCGTCGCCGGGCCGGTCTGACAGGACAGGTTCGCGGCGCAGGTCCAGGTCGAGAAGCTCTTGTCATTGTCCGCGGCCGCGGCGTGGCTCGCGTAGCAATGCCCGCCCCAGCCGTCGTTGTAGACCGTGCCGACGAGCTCATCGCTGCCGCGCAATTGCGGGCGGCTGGCGAAGCCGCGCGAGAAATCCGGAGTCCGCCCCTCGGCAAAGGCGTTGAGGATGTCGCGCCGGCGGACCTGGTCGCCGAAGAAGTGCGGCGAGCCCGGCACCACGACGGTGTTGGACGGCTTCTCCGCCATCCAGTCGACGCCGGGAAAGTGAAAGCCGCCGATGCCGCGGGTCTGATGGCAGCCGCCGCAGCTCGAATCGTTGAGGCGGCGCTCGAAGCCCGCGACCGACCGGATGTTATGCAGCACGATGCCCTGCGCGGCCGCCTTCTCCAGCGCACCGACCACGTCGGCCTCGGTGAACACCGCGCCCTGCCCGGCCGCGCTCCCCTGCACCAGCCCGTAGGCCGGCAGCAGATCGGAATTGACGAATCCGACCGGGGTCGGCGCCACCGCAACCTTGGCCAGGAACTGCTGGGGGATCACCGCGGTGCCGCGGTCGAGCTCGCCGAGATGGACCGGGTCGAGCAGCCAGGCCTTGAACTCGCGCGCCAGCGCGGCATCCGCCAGCAGCCGGTCGCGATCGACCTGATCCTCCAGCACCGCCTCCTCGAACGTCCCGCTCGCGGCCTGATAGTCGAACACCTTCATCATGTAGTCGGTGCGGAAATCGCGGATCGCCGATTTCGGCGCATGCGCGATCTGCAGGTTGGTCTCGATGCGGTGGATGTTCTCGGGCCTGATCAGCGCCAGCGGGCCGTCCGGCGCCGTCAGCTTCGCGGCAAGCTCCGGGCCGGTCAGTTGCAGATCGGACGTCGCCAGCCAGCGCTTGGCGATCTCGGCACAGCTCGGCGAATTGCTCTTGGCCTCCGCATCGCTGCGCGCCTTGAGCACGATGTTGAGCGTCATCGGCAGCCGCGGCGAGGCGACCTCGCCATCTTTGGCCTCGGGCGGCGTGGTCCGCGTCAGGCGGTACAGCAGCCGCACCTCGCCGCAATGGTCGGGATCGACGAAGGCGCGATCCATGCGATTGACGACGCCGGCCAGCACGAAGCGGGCATCGGACGAATCGAGCATGGTGCGGTCGAACAGCTGGAACGCGTAGGACGTGCCGACGCCAATGCTCTCGTTCGGCAGCGTGGTCTTGTGCTTGTCGACATAGCGGTCGAACTCCGCGTCGAGCGCCTTGCGCACGGGAATCATCGACGGCAGCGCAAACAATGCCGCGTCGGTCAGCGGCGCATCGCTCGCGCGCGCAAGCATCTTCCCAAGGCCGAACGCGCCGTTGTCGAGCTCACGCAGCGCGAACGGCTCGAGGATGGCGGCGCCGCGCTCGATCGGCGCGCTCTCGTCCGCATGAGCGAGCTGGCCGCAGCACAGCATGACAAGGCCGAATACCGACAGTCGCAAGACGCGCCTCCTCGCTTCCACGAACATGCAATTGAGGGCCTGCTAGTCCTCGAAGATAGCCGAAAGGCGGGCGGCTTCGGACAATTGTGCGACGAGGCGCCTCACGTCGCGGTGAGGCGCCTCGTCCAGATTCGTCTCCAAAAACAGATGGTCCGTCAGCGTGCGACGACAAGCCCCTTGGTGGTGACGACCACCCAGCGGCCGTCCTGCTTGCGGATCGCGTCGACCTTGCCGAGGCCCGGCACGGGATCGCCGGCATAGACCTCGTAGAGGCCACCGCGGCCCTCGATCAGCGCGCCGCCACGACCGACGTCGCGCAGCACCCAGCCCTCGACGACCTTGGGCTTGGTGGCCTCCGTGCGGTTCGGCTCGGGGCGAGCGGTCTCCGCCCGCGCCGGCTCGGCCCGGCTCGCCTCTGCCCTTGCTGCTTCGGTCCTGGCTGCCTCGGTGGTCCTGGCCGCGTCGGCCCGGCTCGCCACGCCCGCGGGCGGCGCCGCCGCATTGATCGCGCCCACCGCCTGCGGCACGGACGCGGCGCTGTCTCGCGCGGGGGCCTGCGCGGTCGCGGACGCCTGCGCGGCGCGCAGCCGGTCCACGGCCTCGCTCAGACGCTGCAGCTCGCTCGGCTTGGCCGACGATTTCGTCGACAGGTCACCCAGGATCTTCTCGAGCCGGTCGAGACGCTCGGCGGATTTGTTGAGCTCGACGAGGCTGGTCTGATTGGTCTGGTCGAGGCTCGCCTTCAGCGCGGCGACATCATTGTCGATCCGCGCCACGGTCGCGCCAAGCGTGGCGTCTGCAGCCTCGCCTGCCGCCGCATCGGCCACGTCACCGCCGCCGGAGCGCGTGACGAACTTGGCCGTGACCAGACCACCGGCAACGCCGCCGACAATCATCGACAGCAGCAGGATTGCGGCCATGGCCGGAAGGCCGAGCCTGCCGTTCACGCCATGCGGCCGCGGGGCCTGGCCCGGCTGCGGAGGCGGCAGCGCCGCTCCGGCAGCGGTCGCGCTGGCCGCCGTTGCGGCAGCGGCCGCCGGCTTGGACGCCGCATTGAACTTGAAGGGCTCGGTCTTGAACTTCGCTTTGGCCCAGGCCGCGGCCTTGTCGACCGCGGCAAAAGCACCCGCCTTGGTCGCCGGTCCGGCATCCGCCTGGACTGGCGTGACCGGGCGCGTCGCGGACACCTCGGGTTTGGCCGCGGATGCCTGCTTGGCAACGGGCTCCGACTTGGCCTCCGACTTGGCGACAGTCTCGGGCCTGGCAACAGTCTCCGGCTTGGCAGCCGGCTCTGGCCGGACGACAGCTTCCGTCTTGGTGGCAGCCACGGACTTGATCGGCGCGTCCGGCTTGATGGCCGTCTCCGGCTTCGGCGCAGCCGCCGCCATCGGGCCGACTTTCGGCGCATTGGCCGCGAGCATCGACAGCTTCGGTGTCTCGACCTTGAGGAGCTCACCGGCCGCAGTCGTCTTGATCGGCTCCGACTTGACCGGCTCCGTCCTGATCAGATCCAGGATCGTCGATGGAGATTTCGCAGCACTCGAGCTCGCTGCGGCTTCGACTTTGCCCGTCGCCGCAAGGTTGCCCCCCGCCGCCTGGGCCTTGGTCAGCTCGGGCTTGACCTTGTCGGATTTGCCCTTGTCGGACTTGACCAGGTCGAGCCGCGCGGGCTCTGGTTTGGCTCGCTCCGGCTTCGCCGCTTGGATCTTGGCGGGCTCGATCTTTTCCTGCTCGGCCGTGAGGGCTTCGACCTTGACCTGCTCGGGCTTGACCGGCTTGACGCTGATCGTCCCGATCTCGGTGTCGGCCGTCATCTCGGTCTTGATCTCAGACTTGTTGGCCTCGGCCTGCGGCTCGGGCGCGGTCACCGCTTCCACGATCGCCGCCTTGGGGTCGATGCCCGGACGGTCAGCCGCAGGCGCTTCGTGATCCGGCGCGATCATGGGCGGGGCGACGGTCGCGATCGCAGGCACGGCCAGGTCGACTGCATCGGGGAACGCGGATGTCTTCGGCATCAGGTCGACACTCGCACTGGCCATGCCAGTCGTATCGGCCACGCCAAGGCTGGCCCGTTCGGGCTTTTGGTCGCTCACGTTCAGAGTCTCCGCATGACGTTGAGCACTTGGTAACCTTAGTTAGCGTTCGATTGATTGCCAAAATCTTACTTTTGGAAGGCTTACCTGAGTTTTAGGGATTCATACCGGGCGGATTTGCGCCGACAAAGTGGAGCAGATGTGGCGGGCGGTGCCCGAATATTCAGCTCTGGGCGGCATCGCCCGGTGGCAGCAGGCTCGATCGGCCCGCGGCGCAGCGCGGTCGACGCGGAGACGAACGGAGCCGCTCTCGCGGCACGATTGCGCCCCAGCTTTGACGATCATTCCCTCCTCATTAGTCGGAGGGCGCAGGGAAGGCCGGGTGCCGACTGGCACCCGTGGCACCCGTGCGGAAAGATTGCATGGGCAGGAACCACAGGTTCAGCCGGATGAGCCCGGCGGGCTCAAGCGGTGGTCGCAACACCCAGTGTTTTCATTCGTGACAGCAGCTCGTCAAGCGCCTCTGCTGGAGTT
>NZ_JAUEYJ010000034.1:0-50233 GCF_032489615.1 Bradyrhizobium sp. SZCCHNR1051
CGGTTCGATGAGCGGGGAAGGGAAACGGGGCGTTGCCGAATGGCCCAAGCCACCGCGCCCTTCCTCGACTCTACCCGGAAAACCGTTGCGCAGGGAAGGCCGGGATCGTCCGGCTGAGCCTGTGGTTCCTGCCCCGTGCACTTCTTCACGCACGGGGGCCGCGGGTATCAGCGGATACCCGGCCTTCCCTGCGCCCTCTGTTCAAAGAGGGACACCGTACGATCATCACCCGGGCGCGCAACGCGCCGCGGGATCGCGATGACATGCTGTTTGACATTCATATCAGAACGCCACGCGCATGACCCCTGCGCGAGAGCGTCACTTGCCGTCGTCGAGATGGACCAGCACCGCCGCGTTGGCGATGATGATGGCGTCGCTGCCGGCCTCGGCCGGAATCTCCAGCCCACCTTTGACGGCGGTCACGGTCACCGTGCCATAGGGCAGCTCCTTGGCGACCGCGGCGGTGTCGACAGCCTCCGGATCGGGAACGCCGATGGTGACGTCGACGAGCATGTCCTGCGGCGTCTTGCCGACCATTCGGAAGAAGCCGAGGCTGGAATGGCGGATCGCGTCCGACACCGCGCGCCTGGCGGCCTTGGTGGCGTCGCGGCCATGGACGTCGACGCCCATGCCCATCTCGGTGATGCAGCGGATCCGCGTCATGTCAGGTTCCTCTCGGGTTGCGTTGTCGCTTGGCGCGCGACCTTAGCCGACGCCGCCGCCGACGCAACCCGCACGAAATCGACGGCGACGCGCGGCAAAATGGTCATCGGATGCGGACACATATCGTGCATGATGTCGCTCTGCGCGGTGCCGAGAAAGGTCCTCGATATGACGTCCTCTTCCGCTCTCCCGTCCCGACGATCCGCCGTGATCGACCGGGCCGCCGAGACTGATCGCGGCAGCCGCTGAGGAGAGCACCAATGGGTTTTTCACACACGCTGGGCGGCACGCGCTATCGGTTCGACGACCTCAGAACCTTGCTTGCGAAGGCAACGCCGTTGCGCTCGGGCGACGTCCTGGCAGGCCTCGCCGCGCAGGATGCCGCCGAACGCGTCGCGGCACGGATGGCGCTCGCCGAGCTGCCGCTGCGCCATTTCCTCAACGAAGCCGTCATTCCCTACGAGAGCGACGAGGTCACGCGGCTGATCGTCGACCAGCATGACGGCAAGGCGTTCGCCCCCGTCGCAAGCCTCACGGTCGGCGACTTCCGCGAATGGCTGCTATCGGATGCGGCCGACGCAGATGCACTCAGCGGCGTATCGCCAGGGCTGACGCCGGAGATGGTTGCTGCGGTCTGCAAGATCATGCGGCTGCAGGACCTGGTGACGGTCGCGGCGAAATGCGAGGTCGTGACGCGCTTCCGCTGCACCATCGGCCTGCCGGGCCGGATGTCGACGCGGCTGCAGCCCAACCACCCGCTCGACGATCTCAAGGGCGTCGCGGCCTCGATCCTCGACGGGCTGATGTACGGGGTCGGCGATGCAACGATCGGCATCAACCCGGCAAGCGACGACGTCGACACGATGGTACGGCTGCTCGACTTGATCGAGACCTTGCGGCTTGCCTCGCATGCACCGATCCAGTCCTGCGTGCTGGCCCATGTCACGACGGCGCTGAAGGCGATCGAACGCCGCACGCCGGTCGATCTCGTGTTCCAGTCGCTGGCCGGCAGCGAGGAGGCCAATCGCGGCTTCGGCATCACGCTGTCGCTGCTCGACGAGGCGCTCGCCGCGGCCGAAGGCCTGCAGCGCTGTCCCGTCGGTGGCAACGTGATGTATTTCGAGACCGGACAGGGCAGCGAGCTCTCCTCCGGCGGCCATTGCGGCGTCGACCAGCAGACCTTGGAAGCTCGCTGCTACGCGGTCGCGCGGCGCTATCGGCCGCTGCTCGTGAACACCGTGGTCGGCTTCATCGGTCCGGAATATCTCTACGACGGGAAGCAGATCATGCGCGCGGGCCTGGAGGATCATTTCTGCGGCAAGCTGCTGGGGCTGCCGATGGGCTGCGACGTCTGCTACACCAACCACGCCGAAGCCGACCAGGACGACATGGATGCGCTGCTGACCCTGCTGGGCGTCGCCGGCTGCACCTACATCATGGGTGTGCCGGGCGCTGACGACATCATGCTGAACTATCAAAGCACCTCGTTCCATGACGCGCTCTATGTGCGCAAGGTGCTTGGCAAGCGCGCGGCGCCGGAGTTCGAGGCCTGGCTCGCGGCCACCGGCCTCAGCGATTCCAGAGGCGAGCTGCGCTTCGAGCCGGCGCGGCTGATGCCGGCGCTGCCGCTGTTGGAGGCCAAGTGATGGGCGGCTCCGACAAGAGCAACTCGCCGGCAACTTCGTCATCGGACGATTGGCGCTGGCTGTCACGCTACACCGAGGCACGGATCGCGTTGGGACGCTGCGGTCCTGGCCTGCCGACGTCGGCACATCTCGGCTTCCAGGCTGCCCATGCCGAAGCGCGCGATGCCGTGCTGAAGCCATTCGATGCCGAGCGCTTTGCGGCCGAGGTCACCGCGCATGGCTGGCCGGCGCTTGCCGTGCACAGCCGCGCCGCCGATCGCGCGACCTATCTGCAGCGCCCCGACGCAGGCCGCCTGCTCTCGCCCACGTCGGAAGCGCTGCTGTCGGAGCCGCGCGCGCCGGCCGACATCGTGCTGGTGGTCGCCGATGGCCTGAGCAGCCGCGCGGTGCAGGTCAACGCCCTGCCCGTGCTCGATGCGCTGATGCCGCGCCTGGCTGCAACCGGCCGACGGCTGTCGCCGGTGATCGTTGCTTCGCAGGGCCGCGTCGCGCTCGCCGATCATGTTGGCGAGCTGTTCGGCGCGTCGGCCTCGATCATCCTGATCGGCGAGCGCCCGGGCCTGAGCGCCGCCGACTCGCTCGGCCTCTATCTGACCTGGATGCCGCGCCGCGGCCGCGTCGATTCCGAGCGCAACTGCATCTCCAATGTCCGCCAAAGCGGGCTCGCGCCGGCGGATGCGGCGAGACAAGCCGCCGAGCTGCTCGAACGCATGTTCCGTCACCAGGCTGCCGGCGTCAGCCTCGCCCGGCTGCCGCAGTTGCCGGCGCCGGATGGAGATGGCGCGTCATGATGCCGGCGCAGTCCGAAGCATCACACCGCGCAATAGCGGTCCTGGATATCCTTGTCGGCCAGCAGCGCCGCGGCGCTGCTCTCGTGCACGACCTCGCCCTGGTCGATGATGACGGCGCGGTCGGCGAGCCGCAGCGCCCATTCGACGTTCTGCTCGACCAGGAGCAGCGTCTTGCCCTGGTCGCGCAGCCGCCGGAACAGCACGCCCATCTCCTCGACCAGCACCGGCATGATGCCTTCGGAGGGCTCGTCGAGCAGCACCATCCGCGGCTGCGCGATCAAGGCGCGGGCGATCGCCAGCATCTGCTGCTCGCCGCCCGACAGCGTGACGCCTTCCTGGTCCAGCCGCTCGTTCAATCGCGGAAAGGTCTCCGCAATCTCGGCGAACGCCGCGCGCTCCTCGATGTCGGCCTTTGCCGCGACGAGCCCGAGCCGCAGGTTCTCGCGAACCGACAAGCCCGGCACGATGCGGCGCTCCTCCGGCACATAAGCGAGCCCGAGATGAAAGCGCTTGTGGGCCGCAAGCGGCAGCAGATCATGGCCGGCAAAGCGCACGCGCCCCGCGGCCCGGGGCATCAGCCCCATGACGGTGCGCAACGTCGTGGTCTTGCCGGCGCCGTTGCGGCCGACCAGCGCGACCACCTCGCCCTCGTTCACGCGCAGCGAGATGCCGTGCAGGACGTGGCTGGCGCCATACCAGGCCTGAACGCCGTCGAGCTCGAGCAACGCGGTCTCAGCCATAGCCTTCACTCTGTCCCAGATAGACCCGGCGCACGTCGGGGTTGGATCGGATGTCCTCAGGCTTGCCATCGGCGAGCAACCGGCCGTGATGCAGCACCAGCACTCGCTGGCTCAGGCCCAGCACCATCTTCATCTTGTGCTCGACCAGCAGCACCGTGCGCTTCTCCGCCAGTCGCTCCAACAGCGCGACCATCTCCTTGGTCTCTTCCGGCCCCATGCCCGCGGTCGGCTCGTCCAGCAGCAGCAGCTCCGGCTCGGAGACCAGCGCAATCGCGATTTCCAGCGCGCGCTGTTGGCCATGGGCCAGATACTTCGCAAGCTCGCCGCGCCTGCCGATCAGGCCAACGGCAGAGAGCGCCGCATCGGCGCGTTCGCCGAGCTCGGCAAGATCGGCGCGCTTGCGCCAGATGTCGTAGCTCACCCGCATCGCCTGGGCGGCGACCCGGACATTCTCGTGGACCGACAGGTCAGGAAAGATGTTGGTGATCTGGTACGATCGCGAGATGCCCTGATGTACGAAGCGATGCTGTGGCAGGCCGTTCAGCTCGCGGCCCTTGAAGCGCAAGGTGCCACTGCTCGGCGACAGCGAGCCCGAGAGAATGTTGAAGAAGGTGCTCTTGCCGGCCCCGTTCGGGCCGATGATCGAGGTCAGCTCGCCGGCCGCGAACGCGACGGAGATGCCTTCGAGCGCAACGAAGCCGCCGAAGCGACGGCCGATCCCGTCGGCGCGCAACAGCTCGGTGCTCATCGCCGCTCCCTCGCGATTGGCAGCGCGTCCAGGAACGTGCCCCAGATGCCCTTGGGCAGGAACAGCACGAACACGACAAAGATGGCGCCGACCACGATCTGCCAGTGCGGCGTCCACAACGACACGACGTCCTCCAGGATCAGGAAGACCGCGGCGCCGACGAACGGCCCGAAAAAGCTGCGGGCGCCACCGAGCAGCACCATCATCACGATCATGCCGGAGGTCTGGTAGTGCAGGATGTCGAGCGGCACGATCGACAGATGCAGCGCAGACATGCAGCCGCCGACGGCGGAGATCGCGCCCGACAGCATGAACACGATCAGCTTGCAGCGCTCGACGTCGTAGCCGCACGCCCGCGCGCGCTGCTCATTCTCCCTGATCGCCTCGATGACCGCGCCGAATGGCGAGTTGAGGATGCGCGACTGAACCCAGATCGCGATCGCCGCGAGCACCATCAGCACGTAATACTTGTTCACGGGATCGAGGAAGTTGATCTGTGCACCGAACAGACCGATGTGGTCGACCGTGAAGCCGCGCAGTCCGTTCTCACCGCCCGTGAAGGAGGAGGCCTGCAATGCCACGTAGTAGACAAGTTGCGCCAGCGCGAGCGTGACCATGGAGAAATAGATGCCGCGGGTTCGCGTCGAGATGGTTCCGATCAATGCGGCAAGCGCCGTGCTCGCCGCGATCGCCACCGGCACCGCGGCAAACCACGGCAGGCCCCAGCGACCGATGGCGATGCCGGTCAGATACGCGCCGGTGCCGAAGAATGCGGCGTGACCGAACGACAGCAGACCGGTGTAGCCGAACAGGAGATTGTAGCCCATCACCACGACACCGTAGATCAGGACGTTCACGGCGAGCGCCTTCGACGGCAGCAGCCAGGGCAGCAGCGCCAGCGCGACCAGCGAGACCAGCACGCGATGATCCGCGAGGAAAGCGAAGAGGCGCTGCGCCTGATGGAGCGGCGGTGCTTCGTCGGTCGACTGCACCGTCATCACGCTCTCCCCCTGAGGCCGAACAGGCCCTGCGGCCGGATCAGCAGGACCGCGGCCATGAGCGCGAACATCACGATCGTCGCCATCTCGGGCGCGAACAGCGCGACCATGCTGATGCAGATCCCCACCATCAGCCCCGCGACCACGGCACCCACGATCGAGCCGAGGCCGCCGATCACGGTGACGACGAAGGCTTCCGCCAGCACCAGCGTTCCCATCTCGGGATTGACGCTGCGCATGGGTCCCGCCAGCACCCCGCCGAGCGCGGCGAGGCCGACGCCGAGGCCGAAGATCGCGAGCCACACCTTGCCGATGTCGACCCCGAGCACACGCATGATCAGGGGATCACGGGCACCGGCACGAACAATCAGGCCGACGCGGGTCTTCTCCAGCATCAACCAGAGCACCAGCAGCACGACGGCCACGAGCGCGATCACGAACAGACGATATTTGGGAAAGAAGCCGACGCCGAGATCGACGACGCCGATCAATTGGGACGGCGTTGGAAACGGAATGCCGTCGCTGCCGAACACGATGCGCACGCCCTCGACCAGGATGTAGCTGAGGCCGAAGGTGAGCAGCAATGGATCATCGATCGAGCGGCCATACAGACGTCGGACCAGGACGAATTCGATCAGCATGCCGAACGCGCCGACCAGAATTGGCGCGAGTAGCAAGCCCCACCAGAAGCTACCGGTCAGCGATGCCAGATACAGACCGGCATAGGCCCCGATCATGAACAGCGCCCCATGGGCGAAATTGACCACGCCGAGCATGCCGAACACGATGGTGAGGCCGAGCGCAGTGATCACCAGCACCGCCCCAAGGGCGATGCCGGAAAACAGCTGCATGATGATCAGCGAGAGGTCCATGCGATCAGGATCAAGTCGGGTGGCCGAGTTCGCTGCAGCTTCGCAGCATCTCGTCCGCCCCTGGATCGCTGGCCACGATCGCGAACAGGTCGTTCTCGTTCGCCATCGCCGACTTCTTCTTGGATTCCAGCACCAGCACCGACTGCACCGACTGGTGGTCGCATTTGCGGTAATGCTGCGGGCCCTTGGTCAGATCGTATTGCAGTCCCTCCAGCGCCGCGACGACCTTATCGGTCTCGGTGCCGCCGGCGGCCTGCATCGCCTGCAACAGCGAGCCGACGCCGGAGTAGCCATAGGCGCCGTAGTCGGTCGGGATCGCACCGCCATTGGCGGCCCGGAACGCCTTGTTGAACTCGGCCGCGGTCTTGTTCTGTGTCTCGAGACCCCAATAATAGTTGGCGCCGCCGACGACGCCCTCGAACACGTCGGGACCGACGGCGAGGCGCTGATTGTGCAGGATCACCGGCACCACGATCTTCATCTGCTGCTTGATGCCGAAATCGACCGCCTGCTTGATCGCGTTGGCCTGGTCGCGGCCGAAATTGCTGATGCACAGCACGTCCGGCCGCAGCGACATCAGCCGCGGCATGAAGGTCGAATAGTCGGCCGCACCGAACGGATGCAGGATCTCGCCGACGCTCTCGGCACCAATCGCGGTCTGCGCCCGCTTGAAGCCGCGCAGCATCTCATGGCCATAGGCATAGTCGGCCACGAGATGGGCGACCTTCATGCCCTTCTTGATGGTCTGGCGGGCCACGGCCGCTGTGGTCATGTGCGGGTTCAGCGCCTCGTGGAAGGTGTATTTGCTGAAATCCTTGGCTTCGTTGATGGTGTCGGACTGGCTGATCGAGACGTAGATCACGCCGCGCGCCCGCGTCACCTCGTTGACGGCGAGCTGGACGGCGCTGGAGAGCGCGCCGACGATGGCGTGGACCTTGTCCTTCTCGATCAGCTCGAGCGTCCGCGTCGCCGCTTCGCCGGCATTGAGCTTGTCGTCACGCACCAGGAGCTCGACCTTGCGGCCGGCGATCCCGCCCTTGTCGTTGACCAGCTTGACGGCGAGCTCGGCGCATTTGACCTGGTCGCGGGCCTCGGCGGCGAAGGGACCGGTCAGCGGCGTCGGAAAGCCGATGCGGATGGTGTCATCGGCGGCGCGTCCCAGGCGCGGCATCGCGAGCGTGGCGACACCTGCCGACATCCCCATCAGCGCCGTACGGCGGGATATTCCTGTGCGTCGCAGCCTCGTCTCGTAGTTTGGCATGATCTCCTCCCTCATTCGTATTTCTTAGAACCGGTTGAGCGCCTTGAGCACGCGCGCAGGCGTGATGGGAATGGTGTTGATGGAGGCGCCGAAGGGCATCAGCGCATCGTTGACCGCATTCAGCACACAGGCCGACGCGGCCGCGGTGCCGGCCTCGCCGCAGCCCTTTGCGCCGAGAATGGTGTCCGCCGTCGGCGTCTCGACGTGATCGATGGTAATGTCCGGCATCTCCATCGCCATCGGCACCAGATAGTCGGCCATCGACCCGTTGAGCAATTGGCCGGTCTCACCGTAACGGCACTCCTCGAACAGCGCAGCGCCAAGACCCTGCACGACACCGCCGCGCAACTGCTCGTCGACCAGCATCGGGTTGATGATGCGGCCGCAATCCTCGACGACGTAGTGCTTCAGCAGCCTGATGAAGCCGGTCTCGACGTCGACTTCGAGGTAGCAGCCTTGAATGCCATTGGTGAAGGCAAAGGGATAGCCCTGGGGCGCGAAATGATGACTGACGGTCAGTTGCGCCTGAGTGCCCGGTGGCAAGGTGTCGGACCGGAAATAGGCGATGCGCGCGATCTCGGCGACCGGCAGACGCGTCTGCCCCGTCGCGACACTGACGATCTGGCCGTCGACGACGTCGAGCGCGGCGGGCTGCTCCTGCAGCACCAGCGCGGCAATCTCCAGAATGTTCGCCTTGAGCTTTCGCGCGGCCTGCAGTGCCGTCTCGCCACCGATGCCCGCGCCGCGGCAGGCCCAGGTCGCACCACCATGCGGCGTGACCTCGGTATCGCCGGTGATGATCTTGACGTGCTCCTGGGCGAGGCCGAGCTGGTCGGCGACGATCTGGCTGATGATCGCCTCGGTGCCCTGTCCCTGCTCGGTCACGGAGATCGCACAGCGCACCTCGCCCGACGGCGTCAGGCTGACGGTCGCGCCATCCTGCGAGGAGATGCGCGCGCCGCCGACGCCGTAGAACGCAGGGCTCGGGTTGGTGATCTCGACGAAGGTCGCAATGCCGATGCCGCGATAGATGCCGCGCCGATGCAGCTCGGTCTGCTCGGCGCGCAGCGCGTCGTAGTCCATGATCTCGCGCAGCCGCCGCAGGCAGACCTCGTGCGACAGCGCCTCGAACCTGTAGCCGCTCGGCGAGGCCGTCGGATAGGCATTGTCGGCGATCACATTCCTGGCGCGCATGGAAAACGGGTCGATCCCGACGCGGCTTGCGGCGAGATCCACCATGCGCTCGGTAACCGCGCAGGCGATGGGATGTCCGACCGCGCGGTACTGGCTGGTCTGCACCTTGTTCTGGAACACGACCTCGAGCGCGGCACGATAGGACTTGAAGTCATACGGCGCACCGATCAGGCGGATGACCTGATTGCCTTCGACGACGCTGGTGCGCGGATAGGTCGAGAACGCGCCGATCGCCGTGGCATCGTGGACGTCCATGGCAAGGATCTGGCCGTCGGCGTCGACGGCCATGCGCGCGCGGACATGGTGATCGCGGGCATGAATATCCGACACGAAGGACTCGATGCGATCGGCGACGTATTTGACCGGGCGCCCGAGCAGGATCGACAACCCGACAACCGCCATGTCCTCGTGGTAGACGTGCAGCTTCATGCCGAACGAGCCGCCGATATCGGGCGCGATCACGCGCACGCTGGCTTCCGGGATGCCGTAGTGGCGAGCGTACAGATCCTGGAACTGGTAGGGCGTCTGCGTGGCGTGGTGCACCGTCAGCGCGCCGCTCTCGGGATCATAATCCGCGACGATGGCCCGCGGCTCCAGCGTGACCGGGGTATGACGGCCGAAGCTGAATTCTTCCTCGATCACATGCGCGGCCGACGCGAAGGCCTCATCGACGCCGCCGCTGTCGAGCTGCGTGCGGAAACAGATGTTGGACGCCGCAACCGGATTGACCAGCGGCATCCCCGGCCGGCGCGCGGCGTCGAGATCGACCACCGCCGGCAGCTCCTCGTAGTCGACCGAGATCAGCTCCAGCGCATCCTCCGCGATCGCCCTGCTCTCGGCGACGACGGCAATCACGGCCTGCCCGGCCCAGACGACGCGATCCACCGGCAACGGCAGCTGCGGCTCGGACGTCATGCCCTTGAAATGATCGAGCGTCCCGGTCCAAGGCGTGCAGATCTTCGCAAGATCAGCGCCGGTCGCGACCAGATGCACGCCCGAAAGCGCCCGCGCTGCATCGACCTCGATGCGGATGATCCGTGCATGAGCATACGGGCTGCGCAGGAAGGCTGCGTACAGCATGCGAGGCAGGCGAATGTCGGTCACGTAGCGCCCGCGTCCGGCGAGCAGCCGCTTCGCATTCGGTCGCGGCACGGAGCGGCCGATATAGGAATTCGGACGGTCCAGCGAGGTCAGCGGCGCGCTCATCGCGACGAGCCCTCCGCGTCCTGCGATGCCGTTGCCGACCGCGCCGCAGCCACCGCGGCGATGGCGTCAACGATCGCTTCATATCCGGTGCAGCGGCAGAAATTGCCCGAGAGCGCGTCGCGGATGGTCTCGCGACTCGGCCGTGCAGCACGGGTCAGCAGCTCATGAGCGGTGATCAGCATGCCCGGCGTGCAGAACCCGCATTGCAGCGCATTGCGCCGATGAAACTCGGCCTGCAGGTCGGCGATCACGCCGCTCTCCGAGAGCCCCTCGATCGTATCGATCCGCGCGCCGTCGGCCTGCACGGCAAACATCAGGCAGCCATGCACAGCTGCGCCGTCGAGCTGAACCAGACAGGCGCCGCAGGCGCCCATTTCGCAACCGGCATGCGTGCCGGTCAATTCGAGCTGCTGGCGAAGACAATCCACCAGCGTGTCGCGAGGCGCGACGTCACAAGCCACCTTGCGGCCGTTGACGATGAGGCGAATGCGGACCTGCTCGTCGGCCTCGATGTCGACCAGCGCGCTCATGCGGCATCTCCGATCCGTCCCAGCAGCCGGCCGAGCAGAACGCGTGCGAGATGCAGGCGCATCGCCGCCGGAACGTCGTCGCTGTCAGCAGGCGCGAGATCGTCATCAAGCGCAGCCTGGGCAGCCGCAATCCGTCCGGCATCGATCCGGCCGCCCGTCAGCGCTTCCTCCGCATGTCTCGCACGGGTCGGGACATTGCCGACCGAGAAGAACGCAATGCGGATGCGCTCGATCAGATCGCTCTGACAGGTCGCGAGCAGGCCGCAACCGACCAATGCATAGTCGCCGCGCCGGCGGGCCAGTTCATCGAACGCAATGCGCTGGCCGGCTTTGAAGAGAGGAACATGAACTGCGACGAGGATCTCGCCAGACGCGATCGCCGTCTCAAAAAGGTCGGTGAAGAAGTCATCGGCTTTGACGCGGCGCCGGCCGGACGAGCCGGCAATCTCGATCTCGGCGTCGAGCGCCAGCACCATCGCCGGAAATTCGGAGGCCGGGTCCGCCAGCGCGACACTGCCGCCCAAGGTCCCGCGATTGCGGATGGCAGGGTGCGCAACGAACGGCGCTGCGGCGCGCAACAGCGGCGCAAACTCGGCGATCAGCGGATCGGTCAGCATCTCGCAGTGCCGGGTCAAGGCGCCGATCCGCAACCACTCGCCGTCCCGCGTGACGCCGCGCAGCTCTGCAATGTGATTGATATCGATCAGAATACGCGGCGCCTGAAGACGCAACGCCAGCGCCGGAACCAGGCTCTGGCCACCGGCAATGAAGCGTGCATCATCGCCGGCGCCCGCATGAGCCTCGAGCGCCTCGCCGATCGTGTGTGCACGAAAATAGCTGAAAGCCCTCGCTTTCATCCGTTCCTCGCCGCCAGGGCTCGCCAGCCCGGAGTCCCAGATTTGTGACCATCTGGTCTTAAAAGAGTTGCACGCGGCGGCAGCGCGGTCAACCAGAAACGAACGATTGGTCACAAATCTGCTTTCGGGTATCAAGCAGGCTGTCGCCGCAATCGATGAGACCATGGCTAAGACCTCGAAGACAGCGAACGCTGAGACAAACGGCCGCGTTGGTGGAGGCCCGCGAAGAACCGACGGCCGCCCTCGCGCGAGGCGCCGCAACATGCGCGCCGCCGACCGCGAGCGCGTGATCGTGGATGAAGCCATCCGCTTTTTCGCCGAGCGCGGCTTCGAAGGCCAGACGCGGGAACTCGCGAAGCGCATGGGTATCGCGCATTCGGTGATCTACCGGCACTTCCCCAGCAAGGAAGCCCTCATCGAGCGCGTCTATCAGGAGGTCTATCTGAGCCGCTGGTCGCAGGATTGGGGCCCGCTGATCCGCGATCGCAGCCATCCGCTGAAGGCACGGCTAACCGGATTCTATCTCGACTATGTGGCGCGCGTGTTCGAATATAATTGGGTGCGGATCTTCGTGTTCTCGGGCATGAAGTCGTTCGGCATCACCGGTCGCTATCTCGACCTCGTCCGACGCGAGATCATCGAGCCTGCCGCGATCGAGCTGCGGCATGAATTGCAGCTCCCAGACGCCGCCACCTGCCCTCTCGGCAGCCGCGAGACGGAGATGTTCTGGGGACTGCACGGACGCATCTTCTATCTCGCGATCCGAAAGTTCATCTACGAGACACCCGTTCCATCCGACCTCGAGCAAACCGTGCGTGATGCGATCGACCTCTTCATGGACGGCGCCAGACTGGCGCTCCCGCGGCTCGTGCATGACGATCAGGCCGGAACAGCACGATGATCCGGCCCGTCGTCGGCGGCGATCTTGAGCAGGCGCTCCGAGGATACTGCACATGCCTGCCGGCTGCGGCCCTCACGCCGTTCGGCTACGCCCACCATTGCGGCTGATCTTCGCGGCGACGAGATAGGATAGCGGCATGGCGACGACGAATCCGACCAACGCCGCCAACGGGAGGTCCTTCATCGGGCTCGCAACCAGCCCCTGCACCGTCAACAATGCCGTAACCGCACTGCCTGCAAGCACGGTGCCCAGCATGACCCAGATGAGAATTGCGACCTTGAACATCTGTCTTTCTCCGCCAGTAGGAAAGCTTTCGATCCCTTGACGCGAGAATGCTCTGCTTGCGACTTCGAGCCGGCATTGATTTGGAACAACCGGACTCAGCAATCGAGGGAGGAGCGACTGCTCCTCCCTCGATCAATCCCGATGAGCCAACAGAATCGCCAACGCCTTACAATCGGCGATCGAACGACACTGCTCTATCGTGTCCCCGGAACGAAGTGATCGCGCTTGCTGACCGACGTCCCGGTCGCCGGATCCGTGATCTTGATCTCGATGTCCACCGGCGCGGAGGGAAGGTCGGCCCCCTTGGCCTCGATCGACATGCGGATCTCGCGGGTCTGGTCCTGGCCGACATCGATCACCATGCGACCGTCCTGCTCGCGCGTCTCGCCGGCCACCGTCACCTTGGCGTTCGGAAGCCCCACGACGTCCAGCACGAAGTCGCGCGGCCCGCGCTTGTTGAGCAGACGGACCGTGTAGTCGTTGCGGACGCCGCCATCCGACAACTGCACGAACAGCGGGTTGCGTTCATGCAGCACGTTGATGCCCATCGTGCCGCGCGTCGCCAGCGAGTACAGCATGATCCCGCCGACGATCGCGATGAAGCTCGCATAGATGACCGTGCGCGGCCGGATGATCCGGTAGATCTCGGGCTTGCCTTCCTTGCGGCGCTGCACGTTGATGTCGGTGTCGTAACCGATCAGGCCGGTCGGACGGCCGATCTGGGTCATCACGCTGTCGCAGGCGTCGATGCATAGGCTGCACTGGATGCAGCCGAGCTGGATGCCGTGGCGGATGTCGACGCCGGTCGGGCAGACGTTGACGCATTGGTGGCAGTCGATGCAGTCGCCGGCGGGTGCGCCCTGCAGCCGTGCGGCTTCCGCCTTCTTGACCGACATGCGCGGCTCGCCGCGGTCGCCCTTGTAGGTGACGTTGAGCGCCCACTCGTCGGTCAGCGCGGCCTGGATGCGCGGCCACGGGCACATGTAGATGCAGACCTGCTCGCGGGCGTGGCCGGCGAACACGTAGGTCGTCGCCGTCAGGATGCCGATCCAGAGATAGGCGATGAACGGCGCCTGGAAGGTGGCCAGATCCTTCACCAGCGTCGGCGCATCGTCGAAATACAGCACCCAGGCGCCGCCGGTCCACCAGCCGATCATGATCCAGAGGAAGTGCTTGAGCGCGGCCTGGCGAATATGGGTGAAGGTCCAGCCGCGCTTGTCGCTGAGGATGCGCTCACGGCGATCGCCCTCCACCCAGCGCTCGACGGCGTAGAACAGGTCGGTCCACACCGTCTGCGGACAGAGGTAGCCGCACCACAGCCGGCCGGCCACTGCATTCATCAGGAACAGGGCGACCGCCGCGATGATCAACAGCCCCGTGAAGTAGTAGACCTCCTGCGGCCACAACTCGATGAAGAAGAAGTAGAACCGGCGATGCGGGAAGTCGACCAGCACCGCCTGATTCGGCATGCCGGGACCGCGATCCCAGCGGACGAAGGGCAGCAGGTAGTAGATGCCGAGCGTGATGCACAGGATCGTCCACTTGATGCGACGGAAGCGGCCGTGCACGGCCGCCGGATAGACCTTTTCGCGCGCCTTGTAGAGCGGCCCGACGATATAGGTTTCGTCCGAGTCAGCCATGATATCCTCGCTTCATCTTGCCGTCCTTCCGACCGATTCAGGAGAACGCGTTGCCGCTCTTGAGCCCCAGCTTCTTGAAGACGATCGCTGCCGGACAGAAGCCCGTGAACGAGGCCTGGATCATGTTCACGCCAGCAAAGGCCGCCAGCAAGAACCAATAGGGACTGACGTACCAGCCCAGGGCCAGACTGAGCAGGACGACGATCCCTGCGAAGGTGAGAACTGCTTTGTCGACGTTCATGACATACTCCCTCATGGTTGCATTTGAGCGTAATCAAGCAAGTGCCGGTCCGGCCGTACGGCTATTGCCGCAGGCCGGACAGTGTCCAGGCGACGATTCGTTGCGAGTCCATCGCACCCGAAATCCGCGCCAGCTCCCGACCCTGCTGCAGCAGCAGCATGGTCGGAATTCCGGAGATGCCGAGCCGTGCCGAAACTTCCGGCGCCTCGTCCGAGTTCAGCTTAAGGAGTTGCACACGCGGCTCCAGCTCCTGGGCCGCACGTGCGAACATTGGCGCCATCGCACGGCATGGGCCGCACCACGGCGCCCAGACGTCGACGAGCAGCGGCAAACTGCTATGCGCGACATGACGCTCGAACGCGGGCTGGTCGACCTCGATCGGATGGCCGCTGAACAGCGGCGTATGACACTTGCCGCATTTCCCCTGCGCCGGCGCCCGGTCCGCGGGCAGACGGTTGATCTGCCCGCAATGGCCGCACACGATCTGCAAGCCGTTGCTCATGTCCCGGTCCTGACTTCCTTGATCTTGGCGATGTTGAGCCGGTCGAGCAGGAACTTCTCGTAGAACGGCTCGGGCGTCCCGCGCCTCATCTTGCGCAGGAAGTACTTCTCGAAGGCGACCTTGGCGTAGTGCACCCACTCCCCCTTCGACGACCAGTTGACGTTGCGCGGCGGGATCTGCGGCTGAGCCAGGAAGGCCACGCCGGAATCGCCGAAATCGGCAAGACAGATCGCGTTCCAGGTCGGCTCGGCTTTTGGCTCCTGGCCGCGCAGCAGCGCCCCGATGTTCAAGGCCGTCGCCGTCACCATCGATTCGATCATGAAACCGGTCTTGGGCACCCCGACCGGCACCGGCGTCGGCCCGATCGGCGGGATCGCAACGCAGACGCCGATGGCAAACACGTTGGGGAAGGTCGGATTGCGCTGATGCTTGTCGACGACGACGAAGCCGCGCGGATTGGTCAGCTTGTCGATGCCTCTGACGGCGCCGACGCCGCGGAATGCCGGCAGCATCATCGAATAGGCGAACGGCAGCTCATGCGTCTTGCGGACGGAGCCGTCGTCGGCGATCTCCTCCACGAACATGCGGCCGTCCTCGACCTTGGTGACGCGCGCGCTGGTGATCCACTTGATGTGCTTCTCGCGCATCTCGCTCTCCAGCAAGCCTTTGGTGTCACCGACACCGTCGAGGCCGAGATGACCGATATAGGGTTCGGATGTCACGAAGGTCATCGGCACCTGGTCGCGCAGCTTGCGGCGGCGCAGCTCGGTCTCCAGGATGAACAGGAATTCGTAGGCCGGTCCGAAGCAGGATGCGCCCTGCACCGCGCCGACGATCACCGGGCCAGGCTTCTCGGCCAGCCTGTCGAATGCCGCCTTGGCATGGGCGGCGTGGTCGACATGGCACACGGACTGCGTATGTCCATCCGGTCCGAGCCCTGGAATCTCATCAAAGGCGAGTTCGGGACCGGTCGCGACGACGAGATAGTCGTAAGCCACCATGGCGCCGTCCGTGAGCTCGACCTGGTTCTCGGCGGCGTGCACCCTCTTGGCGCCCTGCGTCAACAGCCGGATGCCCTTGCGCTGCATGACGTCGACCAGATCGATCTCGATCTCGTCGCGCTTGCGCCAACCGACGGCGACCCACGGGTTGGACGGCACGAAATGATAGGAGGACCCCTGCGAGATGACGGTCACGCGATCCTCCTTTCTCAGCTGGGGCAACAATTCATAGGCCATCAGGGAGCCGCTCAGCCCCGCTCCGATCACGACAACATCCGCCATTGGGTCCTCCATCGCCTTGCTTCGTTATTGTTTCGCCCAGCCGCGACCTTACGAGCTGGCCTTGACTATATATTCGAATATCTGTATATACGCAACTATGAAATTTAATGCTGACATCATGGAAGCGGCGGCCGACCAGGCCAGTGACCTCTTGAAGGCGCTGTCGAACCGGCACCGGCTCCTGATCATCTGCCAGCTGGTCGACAACGAACGGTCTGTCGGCGAGCTTGCTGCATTCCTCGGCCTGCGTGACTCGACCGTCTCGCAGCACCTCGCACTGCTGCGCAAGGACGGCTTGGTCACCGCGCGGCGCGAGGGGCAGACGATCTACTATTCGATCACCAGCGAGCCGGCTCGCGAGGTCCTGAAGACCCTCTATCAGGTCTATTGCGCAACGCGGCCGCCGAAACCTGCGCCGAGACTATGACGGCGCGATCCCGCCGACTTGACTAGCATCAAGTGGGAACCCGTATCCCGGTGGGATGTCTGTACCGCCCACGGATGTTTCGCTTTACCCGATTTAGGTCAATAGAAGAGACAGGAATAGGCTGATGCGCAGATTATCGGTCCTGAGCTTGGTCGCCGCGATGGCGTGGCAGGCGGTGCCGGCCCTTGCGGAGACGCTGACGGTGGCGCCACGGCAGGTCGCCGACGAGAAGGCGGTGTTCGCGACGGTGGAGAGCATCAGCGTGGTCCCTGCCCGCGGCCGCATCGGCGGCACCATCGTGCAGCTTTCGGTGCGCGAAGGCGACCCAGTCAAGCGCGGCCAGCCCATCGCCTTGATCGGCGATGAAAAGCTGGCCCTGCAGATCAAATCGCTCGACGCCCAGATCGAAGCGCTGCAGGCGCAAGCCAACCAGGCGCAGATCGACTTCACGCGCACCGAGGGCCTCGTCGAGCGCGGCACCCTGCCCCGCATCAAGCTCGACGAGACGCGCACGGCGCTCAACGTCGCCGAGAACGGGCTGCGGGCCAAGACCGCCGAGCGTGCCGTGGTCAACCAGCAGATGAGCGAAGGCCAAGTGCTGGCGCCCGACGACGGCCGCGTGCTGAAAAAGCTCGTTGCCGTCGGATCGGTCGTTCTGCCGGGCGATCCGGTGGTGACCGTGGCGCAGCAGAACTTCAAGCTGCGACTGCGCGTGCCCGAGCGGCACGCTCTCTTTCTCAAGGCGGGCGACAGGGTGCGGGTCGACGGCGCCGAGTTCGGTGACAGCGCCGACAAATGGGGTGTGATCGACCTGGTCTATCCGCAGATCGAGGAAGGCCGTGTCGTGGCCGACGCGATCGTCTCCGGTCTCGGCCAGTATTTCGTCGGCGACCGGCTCCGGGTCTGGATCTCCGGCGGCCAACGCGATGCCTACGTGATCCCGCAGCGCTACGTCACAACACGGTTCGGCATCGATTATGTCCAGTTGCAGCAAGGGACGCAGAAGGTGAGCGTTCCGGTGCAGCGCGGCCGCGCTCTGCCGAGCGCCGATCTCCCCGATGGACTTGAAATCCTGTCCGGCCTGCGCGCCGGCGACCAGTTGGTGCAGCCGTGAAACTCGGACTCTCAGGCAAGCTTACCCAGGCGACCATCGCCTCGCCGCTGACGCCGCTGTTTCTGCTCGCGGCGCTCGTGGTCGGCCTCATCGCCGTCGTCGTGATCCCGCGCGAGGAAGAGCCGCAGATCAGCGTGCCGATGGTCGACATCCGTGTCAACGCCGACGGCCTGCGTGCGCCTGACGGCGTCGAGCTCGTGACGAAGCCGCTGGAGACCATTGTCAAAGCGATCGATGGCGTCGAGCACGTCTACAGCCAGACCGAGGACGACCGTGTCATGGTCACCGCGCGGTTCCTGGTGGGGACCAAGTTCGAGGACGCAATCCTGCGCGTCCACGAGAAGCTACGCGCCAACCTCGACCGCATCCCCGTCGGCATTCCCGAGCCGCTGATCGTCGGCCGCGGCATCAACGACGTCGCCGTCACTGTGCTGACACTGTCGCCGAAGCCTGAAGCCGCCGGGCGCTGGTCCGACAAGGACCTCTACGAGCTCGCCGACAAGCTGCGGGCGGAGCTGACCAAGGTCGACAATATCGGCCTGACCTATATCTCCGGCGGCGGTGCCCAGCAGATCCGGGTCGAGCCCGATCCGGAAAAACTGTCGCTGTTCGGCGTGACCCTGCAGCAGCTCGTCGCCAAGGTAAAGGACGCGAACCGATCGTTCATGGCCGGAGACGTTCGCGACGGCGGCATCGTGCGCAATGTCGCCGCGGGCCAGACGCTCACGGGTATCCCGGACATCGGCCTGCTGCTGATCTCGACGCGCGACGGTCGTCCCGTCTATGTGCGCGACGTCGCCACCGTCGTCATCGGCCCCAATCTCGCGGAGCATCGCGTCTGGGACGATGCCCGCAACGACAAGGGCGACTGGCACCGGGTGCCGGCGGTGAGTCTTGCGCTCGCCAAGCGCGCCGGCGCCAATGCCGTGGTGGTGTCTCACGACATCGCGCAGCGCCTCGAAGGGCTGAAGGCCAGTCTCATTCCGAGCGACGTCGCAGTCACGGTGACGCGCGACTACGGCGAGACCGCCAACGAGAAGGCCAACGAGCTACTGTTCCATCTCGGCCTCGCCACGATCTCGATCGTCGTGCTGATTGCGGTCGCCATCGGCTGGCGCGAGGCCCTCGTGACCTTCGTGGTGATTCCGACCACGATCCTGCTGACGATGTTCGCCGCCAATCTGATGGGCTACACGATCAACCGTGTCAGCCTGTTTGCCCTGATCTTCTCGATCGGCATCCTGGTCGATGACGCCATCGTCGTGGTCGAGAATATCGCGCGCCATTGGGGCATGCATGACGGCCGGCCGCGCCTGCAGGCCACCATCGAGGCGGTCGCCGAAGTCGGCAACCCCACCGTTGTCGCGACCTTGACCGTGGTCGCCGCCCTGCTGCCGATGCTGTTCGTGTCGGGACTGATGGGCCCCTACATGGCGCCGATCCCGGCCAACGCCTCGGCGGCGATGCTGTTCTCGTTCTTCGTCGCCATGGTGGTGGCGCCGTGGCTGATGCTGCGGCTGGCGCCGAGGTCGACCAGCGCCTCGGCAGGCTCTCATGACGCGCATGGCGAAGGCCGTCTCGGACGCATCTACCGAAGCGTCGCGCGCCCGATCGTCGCCAGCAAGCGCTCCGCCTGGATCTTCCTGCTCGGCGTCGGTATCGCCACCTTGCTGTCGATGACGCTGTTCGCCACCAAGTCCGTCACCGTCAAGCTGCTGCCGTTCGACAACAAGTCGGAGATCGCCGTGATGGTCGATCTGCCCGAAGGCGCGAGCCTGGAGGATACCGAGCGCACGCTGTTCGCGGCCGCCGATATCGCGCATGGACTGCCGGAGATCACGACCGTGCAGAGCTATGCCGGCACGGCGGCGCCGTTCAACTTCAACGGTCTCGTGAGGCACTACTATCTGCGGGAGCGGCCCGAGCTCGGCGAGCTCCAGGTCAATCTCGCCGCGCGCGGCGACCGCAAGCGCGCGAGCCACGACATCGCGCTCGAGCTGCGCCAGCGGCTGAAGAGCATCCCTGTGCCGGCCGGCACCAGCATCAAGGTGGTCGAAGTGCCGCCCGGGCCTCCGGTGCTCGCCACCCTGCTGGCGGAGATCTACGGTCCGGACGCGGCGACCCGGCGCGCCGTCACCACCGAACTCAAGAAGGTCTTCGCCGACGTTCCCTTCATCGTCGATATCGACGATTCCATCGGTCAGCGACGGCCGCGGCTGCGACTGTCGATCGATCAGGACAGTCTCGAATTCTTCGGTGTCGAGCAGCGCGACGTCTACGACACGATCCAGACGCTGTTCGGCGGCGTCTCGGTCGGCTACTCGCATCGCGGCGAAGACCGCAATCCTATCGAGATCGCCGTGCGTCTGCCGAAGCACGACAAGAGCTGGAGTCAGGCCCTGGCATCGACGCCGGTGCCCGCCAACACGGTGCCCGGCAGCAAGACCGTCGTCGAACTCGGCCAGGTCGTGAAGGCCACCATGGAAGAGGGATCGCCGACGATCTTCCGCCGTGACGGCCGCTTTGCCGACATGGTGATGGCCGAACTCGCCGGCCGCTTCGAGGCCCCGCTCTACGGCATGCTCGCGGTCGCCGACCGGATCGACGCCCATGACTGGGGCAAGCTGCCGAAGCCCGTGATCGGCTTCCACGGCCAGCCCAAGGACGAGTCCCGCCCGACGCTGCTGTGGGATGGCGAATGGGAGATCACCTACGTGACCTTCCGCGACATGGGCGCCGCATTCGGCGCCGCCATCCTCGGCATCTACGTTCTGGTCGTGGCGCAGTTCAAGAGCTTCCGGCTGCCGCTGGTGATCCTGACGCCGATCCCGCTGACCCTGATCGGCATCCTGCTCGGCCACTGGTTGCTGGGCGCGCCGTTCACGGCGACGTCGATGATCGGCTTCATTGCGCTGGCCGGCATCATTGTCCGCAACTCGATCCTGCTGGTCGACTTCATCCGCCACAGCGGCGGCGAGGGCAAGACGTTGCGCGACGTCGTGCTGGAGGCTGGCGCCGTGCGCTTCAAGCCGATCCTGCTGACGGCGCTTGCGGCGATGATCGGTGCGGCGACGATCCTGCTCGACCCGATCTTCCAGGGGCTGGCGATCTCGCTGCTGTTCGGCCTGGCCTCATCCACCCTGCTCACCGTGCTCGTGATCCCCGCGATCTACATCGCGCTGCGCGAGCCCGGCAAACCCACCACGAAGATGTCCTAGGAGATGATGATGGACAAGAACTACCCCGAGCTCTGCAAGGACATTTCCGGCAATCTGCGAACGCTGCGCAAGGACATCCCTGAGGTCATGCAGGGCTTCTCTGCACTGGCTCAGGCCGCGAGTCGCGACGGCGCCCTCGACAAGAAGACCAAGGAGCTGATCGCGCTGGCGATCGGCGTTGCCGTCCGCTGCGACGGCTGCATCGGCTTCCATGCCGACGCGCTTGTGCGTCTCGGCGCGACCCGCCAGGAGGTCGAGGAAACGCTCGGCATGGCCATCTACATGGGCGGCGGACCGTCGCTCATGTATGCCGCCGATGCGATCGCGGCCTTCGAGCAGTTCCAGGAACAAGCGACAGCCGCCGCCTGACGCGGCATCAGCCGCAGATGTCGAGAATCGCCAGCATGTAGATGCGGATCATGTCGAGATAGTCGAGAATGTCGACGCGCTCGTCAGGCATCGTGTTGTAGCGGCCGCCCGGCCCGCAGACGATGCCCTCCATGCCGCCATAGGTATAAAGATGGCCGGCATCGGTGCCATAGAAGCAGCTGGGCGCCACCGGGCCCGTCGGCTGGGCGGCGCCGCGCACGACGCGATAGGCATTGTTGACGGCACGGACGATCGCGCTCTCGGGCGCGACCTCGAACGGCGGCATGGTCGGCACGCCGGCGCGGTCCTCCGACGTCAGATGAGTCTTCAGGCCGGGAAAACGCGCCTCCAGCGCATCGAGCTCGCGCCGCATGTCCGCCAGCGCGCCTTGCTCGGTCTGCCCTGGTGCATAACGGCCGGAGCCCTTGATACGGACGAAATCCGCGACCTGCGGCGTCCGCCACTCGTGCAACTCGCGACCGAGCGCGCCGTGCACGACGCCGACATGAACGCGGTTGATGGCCTCATGTGCCGGCGAACGCGCGCCGGAGAATCGCATCGCATTGAGACGCGGAATGAGATCACAGGCGGCAGTGATGGCGTCAACCGCCTCCTCTCGCTTCGACAGATGCCGCGTGTTGCCGACGAGCTCTATGATGAACATGAATGCCGCGGCATGCATCGTCATCGCCTTGAGGTCGGTTGGCTCAGAATTGATGAAATAGTCCGCGCGCAGCCCCTGCTCCAGCAACGAATAGGTGCCGACTCCGCCTTGCAGCTCGCCGACCACATAGGTCAGAATGACGTCGCCCCTCAGCTTGACGCCGGCCTCGATCAGCGTCTTGACCGCGCAGAAATAGGCGGCGTCGCCGGCCTTCATGTTCGACACGCCGATTCCGTAGACGAAGTCGTCGTCCACCTTCCCTGCCCAGGGGTCGACGGTCCAGCCTTCCGTCACCGGATTGGTATCGACATGGCCGTTGAACAGCAGACTCTTGCCGCCGCCGGTGCCGTTCCAGCGGCCGACGGCGTTGACGCGGCCTTCGGCACCGAACGGCGCGACGGTCGCATCCAGGCCGATCTCGCTCATCTGCTCGGCCATGAACGTCGCGAGCTGCCTCTCGCCTTCGGTCTTCGAATAGCTCTTATGCTGTACCATGCGCGACAGCAGTGCGAGCGACTCCGGGACGTCGATACGGGCGAGCAATTCGTTGCGATTCATGAGTTGCAGTCCTTGCGGTCATCCGACAGGCGCAGGTGACGCCGCCATCAGTTCGCTTGTGTAGGGGTGAACGTCGTCCGCCTCGAACGCGTCCACCGCGCGGCTGTCGACAAGCCGGCCATGGCGCATCACGACGATGCGGTGCGCGATCTGCCTGATGAGGTTGAGATCGTGGGTGATGAAGAGATAGGCCGCGCCGGTCTCGGCGCGCAAAGCCAGCAGCAGCTCGATGATCTGGGCCTGGACGGAGACATCGAGAGGCGCCGTGATCTCGTCGCAGATCACCAAGCGCGGTCGCGCGGCAAAGGCCCGCGCGATTGCGACGCGCTGCTTCTCGCCGCCCGAGAGCTGATGCGGCCAGCGCATCGCATAGGACGGAGGAAGCCGGACCTGCTCGAGAAGGCGCGGCACTGAGGCGACATCACCGCCGTAGAGCCTCAAGGGACGCGACAGGATCTCGCCGATGCGGTGACGCGGATTGAGCGAGGAATCCGGGTGCTGGAACACGATCTGAACATCGCGACGATAGGCGGAATTCATGTCGCGGGCCCCGCGCAGCATCCGGCCGTCGAAACTGATGGTACCGTCGAAGCGGGCGAGCCCGGTCAGGGCGCGCGCCATGGACGATTTCCCCGAGCCGGATTCGCCGACGAGGCCGACGATTTCGCCTGCGCGGATGTCGACATCGACGGCCTTGGTTGCCGGTGGCGGCGACGCGCGGAACAGGCTGGCCCGGCCGTAATGCACCTCGATGCCACGCGCCTCAAGCACCACGGCAGCGCCCGGCTGATCATTCACGAGCCGCCGCTCCGGACGCGGCACCGCGGCGATGAGTGCCTTGGTATAGTCGTGCTGCGGCGTCCGAAATATATCAGATGCCCCCGCCTGCTCGACGACGCGGCCGTGCCGGATCACCGCGACACGATCGGCGACGCGGGTCATCATCGCGAGATCGTGCGAGATGTAGAGCGCAGCGACGCCCGTTTCCGCGCGCAGGCGCGCGAACAGCTCGACGATACGGGCACCGGTGATGACATCGAGCGCTGTCGTGGGCTCATCGAACAGGATGACATCGGGCCGGCAGCCGAAGGCCGTCGCGATGATCACCCGCTGCTTCTCGCCGCCGGAGATCTCGTGCGGATAGCGCCGCAGCACCGCCGCGGGGTCACGCAGCTCGACATGGCCGAGCAGCTCGATCGCGAGATCCCTGGCGGCCCGCGCGTTCAGACCGCGATGACGCATCAGCGTCTCGGTGATCTGATGGCCGATGGTCAGTGTCGGATTCAACGCGGTCGACGGGTCCTGGAACACCATGCCGATCCGGCGGCCCCGCACCTCGGTGAGTTGCTTCGGGCTCAGAGACCGCAGGTCGATATCGCCGAGGCGCAGCGATCCCGAGATCTCGCGGGCATTGGCCGGCAGATGCCGCATCAGCGCCCAGGCCAGCGAACTCTTGCCGGAGCCGGATTCGCCCACGAGGCCGAGCACCTCGCCCGGCGCGATCTCGAGTGACACGTCGCGCAGCACCTCGACGGCGCCCGCCGATGTGACGTAGTCCAGCCCGTAATTGGTGATGGCGAGCGCCGGCTTCATCGATCGTCCCGCGGATGCAGCGCGTCGCGCAGCGCATCGCCGACGAGATTGAAGGCGATCGCCGACAGCGCGATCGCCGCCGAGGGCGCGATCAGGATCCACGGCGCCTGGTGCATGTATTGCCGCGCATCGGCCACCATCAGCCCCCATTCGGATGCCGGCGGCTGCGCTCCCAGGCCAAGGAAGCTCAGCGTAGCGAACAGCATCACCGCAAACGACACCCGGATCGTGGCCTCGATGATGATCGGGCCCATCACGTTGGGAAGCATTTCACGAAAGATGATCTGCGATGCCGCCTCGCCGCGCGCGATGGCGGCCTTGACGTAGTCCTGATTGCGCACCGCAAGGGCCACGGAGCGCGTGACCCGCGCCATGCCAGGCGCAAACGCAAAGCCAATCGCGATCACCGCGTTGACAGCCCCATTGCCGAGCGTGCTGACCAGCAGCAGCGCCATGAGGAGACCGGGAATGGCCATCACAGCATCGTTGGTGCGCATGATGAATTCGTCGGCCTTGCCGCCGAGATAGGCCGATGCGACGCCTATCACGGCGCCCATCGCGCTGCCGGCGAGCGTCGCCGCGAGCGCCATCGGAACTGTGGCGCGCGCGCCGGACAGCAGGCGGCTCAGCACGTCGCGGCCGAACTGGTCGGCGCCCAGCCAGTTCTGCCATCCCGGCGGGCGGAAACGGCCGAGAAAATCCATCTTCTCCGGCCCATAGGGCGCGAGCCACGGGCCGAGGATGCAGACGATGGCGAGGGCAACGAGCAGCACCACGCTGATCGCCCCCTGCGGCTTGCGGATCATCCTGCCGAACAGCTCAGTCATAGCTGATCCGTTTGTCGAGCAGCGCGTAGACGACATCCGCCAGCGTGTTGGTGATCGCGTAGGTGACCGCCATGATCATCGCGCCGGCCTGGATCGACGGCAGATCGCGGGTGGTGATGGCGATCATCAATGCGCGGCCGATGCCGGGGATGGCGAAAATCTCCTCGATGACGATGATGCCGCCCAGGAGATAGCCGACGTCGAGCGCGACGATGGTGATGACCGGCAGCAGCGCGTTGCGCATCACGTGCCGCACCAGCACCGTCCGCTCGGGCAGGCCCTTCAGCCGCGCCGCGCGAACGTAGTCGGACTGCAGCACGTCCAGCGTCTCCGAGCGCATCATGCGCATGACATGCGCGACGAGAATCACCGAGACCGTCAGGACCGGAAGGATCAGATGGCGTAGCGCCAGCCCGGCATCCTCCAGCGGCGACACGTAGCCGGTCGCCGGCAGCCATGGCAGGATGTCGGTCAGCAGCAGCGCCAGCACGGTTGCGGTGACGAATTCCGGCAGCGAGACCCCGAGATAGGCGATCACGCTGGTCGTCGTATCCGTCGGCCGGCCCTTGCGGAGCGCCGCGAAGATTCCGAGCGGGACTGCGATCAGAAGAGTGACGACGAGCGCGCCAGCTGCCAGCAGCAGAGAGCGCGACAGCGCCGTCAGCATCTCCGGCGCGACCGACAGGCCGGTGCGCATGGAGACGCCGAAATTGCCCGTGGCCGCGTGCGCGACCCAATGCGCGAATTGCAGCCAGACCGGATCGTCGAGCCCGAGCCGGCTGCGAACGGCTGCCAGCGCCTCTGGCGAGGCGTTCTCGCCAAGCAGCGTCTGCGCGGCATCAGCCGGCAGCGCCTGCGTGATGGCGAACACCAGCACGCTGACGATGACGACCGTGTAGACCATCAGGAGCAGCCGCCGTAGCAGCCAAGCGAATGACACCGCTCGGATCCTGCCTCAGCTGCGCTTGGGCGCGCCGGCGCCGAGCGAGACGAGATCGAGCCGGAACACTGACCCACGCGGATGCAGCTGGTAGCCTTCCACATAGGCGCGCTGCGCCGCCAGGATGTCGAAGAAGACCGGAATGACCGACGGCACCTCCTCGCTCATCATCGTCTGGGCCCGCGCATAGAGCGCGGCACGATTGGCATCGTCGGTCTCGCTACGCGCCGCATTGACGATCTCGTCGAAGCGCGCATTGTTCCAGCGCGTCTCGTTCCAGGCCGCATCCGAGGTATAGAGCAGCTTGAAGATCGCGTCGGCGGTCGACTGCATGTTGTAGAAGCCGACGTAGAAATTGCCTTTCTTCCAGACCTGATCGAGATAGGTCGCGTGCGGCATCGTCTGAACGTTGATGCGGAAGCCGGCAGGCGCCGCCATCTCACGGATCGCAACGCCGAGCTGCGTGCGCGTGTCCGGCTTGTCGGATGCCACCATCGTCAGGTCGATGCCGGAGGGATAGCCGGCATCGGCAAGCAATTGCCTGGCTCTGGCGATGTCGGGCTTCTTCAGTTTGCGGTCCTGATAGAACCGGTAGGCGGGGCTCAGCGGCGTGTCGTTGCCGGGCGTGCCATAGCCGCCGGCCACGAAGCCGGCCATGGCCTCGCGATCGATGGTCAGCGCCAGCGCCTGGCGCACGCGAACGTCGTTGAACGGCTTCTGGTCGCAGCCCATGTTGACGTTCAGAAACTGCCCCGAGGGGATCCGCACCGCCTTGACGCCGCTGGCCTTGCCGAGCCGCTCATATTCGCCGGGCGTGGTCGACAACATGAGATCGATGTCGCCCGAAATCAGAGCCGATGCCTCGGCGGTGCGGTCGGGATAGACGAGGATCTCGACGCGATCGAGTGAAGGCCGCGCGGGATCGTAATAGGCCGGGTTGCGCTCGACAACGATCTTGCGGTCCGGCTCATAGGACACGAGCTTGAACGGCCCTGAACCATTCGCCTTGGTGGCGAGGCTGGCGAGATCGGCGGCAACGACTTTCGCGGGCACGATGCGCGCATTGTTGTAGGCGAGCGCGACCGGAAAATCGGCGAAGGCAACCGATAACGTGAACCGCACGGTCGACGCATCTACGGCTGCGACATCCTTGATCGGGCCGACATTGGTACGCGCCGGTGACGCGGTTTTCGGATCGAGGATCGCCTTGAAGGTCGCGACGACATCCTCCGCCGTCAGCGGCGAGCCGTCGTGGAAGCTGAGATTGGGCCGCAGCTTGAACGTCCACTCGGTGAGCCCCGCGCCGGCCTGCCACGACAAGGCGAGGTCCGGCTCGACCGACATGTCCGGCTTCAACCGGGTCAAGTTGGAATAGAGCAGCTCGGTGATAAGGTATTCCGGATTGACGCGCGCGAGCAGCGGGTGAATGACGGCCGCGCCCTGATCGACCGAGATCCGCAAAACGCCGCCGCGCTTGGGCGCCTCGGCGGAGAGAGAGACTTGCGGCAGGGCACCAAGCGCGAGCGCGGAGCCGGCAAGGAAATGACGACGAGTCACGGACGGCATCGGGCGAAGTCCTTTTCGGGCGTGATGGCTTCGGGAGAGAGCTCGGGACAGAACTCGGCTGCAAGATAGGCCAGCACCGACTTCGCCAATGCGACGATGTCGGTGAGCGTCGTCGATTCGCCCGGCGCATGGATGCGGCTATCGGGCCTGCCGAGACCCGTGAGCAGCACCTCCTGCAGGCCCGTGGCCTGCTGCACCCAGCCGAAATCGGAGCAGCCGGACGCCCCCCATCGGGCGAAGTCCTCGGCCGCGTAGCCGAAACCGGCCGACAGCGCCTGCTGCCAGCGCGGCCAATGCGGCCCGCCGGGATCGGATGTCGGCATCAGATGACCGGTGAGGATGATCTTGACGTCGAGCATGCCGGCCGCCTGCCGGATCGCCGTTTCGATCTCGCGGCACGTGGCGGCGAAGTCCTCCTCGGGCGCATAGCGGCGGCACAGGAGAATCTCGACCAGCGAGGGGATCTGTCCGCCGCATTGGCCGCCATGAATAGCCGAGATGTCGAGGCTCGCGGTGAGCGGTCCGGCCGCCTGCGGCGGTGGCGGCAGCGCCGATGTCCGCTGCGCGACGAGCGGCTTCAAAGCGGCGAGCGCATTGAGGATCGGCAGCGCCGCCTCGATCGCGTTGGCGCCGGCACGGCGCTGCTCGCCGGCATGGGCCGCCTTGCCGTGAACGCGCACCGTGAGCGTGAACAGGCCGAAGCAGCCGGCCCAGATCCGCGGCATGGCGCTGCCGTTGAAATTCAGAATATGCCCTTCGAGGCGCCCCTGTTCGGCAAGGTAGCGCACTCCGGGATAAAGCCCCGCCTCCTCGTCCGTGCACAGCAGCAGCATCGGATCATAGGCCAGCGACAATCCAGTCTGCTGCGCGGCGCGGAGCGCGAGCAGCGCTGCCGCGACGGATCCCTTCATGTCGGCTGCGCCGAGTCCGGTCAGACGGTCACCGTCGCGGCTCAGTTGCAGCGGATCGGTCGCCCAGCCGGGCGCCGCCGGTACCGTGTCCACATGGAAATAGAGCCCGAGCACCGGTCTGCCGGAGCGGCGCCGTGCGATCAGATTCGTACGCGGTCCGCGCGCCCCCGGTGCGCGCCATAGATCCTCCGGGACAATCACGCGCTCGCAATCCAGCGCCAGCGGCCTGGCGAGCTGCTCCATCACGTCGGCAAAGGCATCGTAGCCGGCGCCTGGCGGAAAGCTGGTGTCGACCGCCACCAGCTTCCGCAGGTCCTCGACGGCAGTCTCGGTCATGCCGTCGATCGCAGCGAAGGCGCCGGCCAGGCCGGGCTGGCTCCGATCTACTGGAATGCCCTGAGAAATCATTTGCCGTCTGCTCAATCCTATATTCTATATAGAAATAGAATTCACGACGCGGCATTTGTCAATTCCATGAAAAAGGCAGCTGTGGCCAGCAAAGCGGCAGACGGAGTCGGTGCCGGTCCGGGCGCGCTGCCGGTGCCGCTCTACGAGCACGTCAAGCGGCAGATCGCCGAGGCGATCCTGATCGGCGACATGCCGCCGGGGACGGTGCTGCCCGGCGAGGTCGCGCTCGCCAATCAATATGGCGTCGCCGTCGGCACCATCCGCCGGGCGCTGGCCGACCTCACTGCGGGCGGCATGCTGATGCGGCGGCGCAAGACCGGCACGGTGGTGACGGGCCGCGCGTCGCAGCATGGGCTCAGCTTCTTCTTCCAGTACTTCCGCCTGCTCGGCGCGAACGGCAGCCTGCTGCACTCGGAGGCCGAGGTGCTGTCGGTGACGACACGCGCCACCGAGCCACGCGAAGCGGCGCTGTTCGCGATGGCCGAGGGCGGGCCGCTGCTGCATCTTCGTCGCATCCGCCGCGTCGCCGGCGCGCCGGTGCTGCATTCGCGCATCTCGATGGTCGCGAACCGCGTGGCGGGATTTCCGCGCGAGCCGAAGAAGGTCCCTTCCCTGATCTACCGCCATCTGCTCGAGGCCTATGGCATCCGGATCGCCGCGGTGCGCGAGAAGGTGACGGCCGAGGTCGCCACCAAGGAGGACCGCAAGCTGCTCGGCCTCTCCGCGCCGGCCGCCGTGCTCGTGATCGACGAGGAAGCCTATGACCAGACCGGCGCGCTGGCGATCCTCAGCCAGCACCGCGCCACGACGGCGCAGCACTACTACTCCAACGAGATCCGCTGAGCGGACCTCGGTTCAGCAGCCCCAGCGCAGGGCGGCCGTGTGCACCGGCGCGTCCCACAGCGCCATCGTCGACTCATCGAGCGCGGTGACCGTGAGCGAGCAGCCGGCCATGTCGAGCGAGGTGACGTAGGAGCCGACCAGCCCGCGCGCGATGGCGAGCCCGCGGCCTTCCAGGATGCGCCGCGCCGCATTGGCCATCACGTACAATTCCATCGCCGGCGTTGCGCCGAAGCCGTTGACCAGCAGCAGGCACGGCGTGCCGGACTTGGGCGCGAGATCGGCCAGGATCGCGCCCATCATCTCCTCGGCGATCGCATCGGCCGAGGCCAGCTTGACCCGGCGGCGGCCGGGCTCGCCATGGATGCCGACGCCCATCTCCATCTCGTCGTCACCGAGCGTGAAGGTCGGCTTGCCGGCGGCCGGCACGGTGCAAGAGGTCAGCGCCACGCCCATCGACCGCGTGCGCCTGTTGACGTTGTCGCCGAGCGCCTTGAGCGCATCGAGATCGCGGCCCTGCTCGGCCGCAGCACCCAGCATCTTCTCCACGATCAACGTGCCGGCAACGCCGCGGCGGCCGGTCGAATAGGTCGAGGTCTCGACGGCGACGTCGTCGTCGGTGATGACGGTCGCGACCTTGCCCTCCATCATCTCCGCGGCCATCGCAAAATTCATCACGTCGCCTTCGTAGTTCTTGACGATGAGCAGCGCGCCCGCGCCTGTGTCCACGGCCTGCGCAGCCGCGAGCATCTGGTCCGGCGTTGGCGATGTAAACACCTGGCCCGGACAGGCGGCATCGAGCATGCCCGGCCCGACGAAGCCGGCATGGAGCGGCTCATGGCCGGAGCCGCCGCCGGAGATCAGCGCGACCTTGGCCGGTTTGAGGCTCTTGCGGCGAACGAACTTGTTGTCCTCGCCCAGCGTGACGATGTCGCCATGCACGGCGGCAAAACCCTGCAGGCTCTCGGTCAGCACGTCGGAAACGGCGTTGATCAGCTTCTTCATGGCTTCCCTCCGGGTTCGGCGTCGTCGTTGTTTTCGTTGGCCGAGATCAGCGCGGTGATGCCGCGCGCGACGCCAGTGATGATGCGGTCGGCATGGGCGTTGAGCGCGGAGTCGCCGAAGTCCGGCAGTTCGACCACGAGGCGCCGCATCGGCCGCTGCGCCTCGGCCTCGTCCAGCCGGCCCGGATGCGCGGCGCGGTAGGCGGTCAGAAACGCCTGCTGCTCATGCGGCGAGAAGTGACAGATGTGGAAGATGGTCTCGAGATGCTGCAGCGGGATCGGCGTCGCATAGGCCGGATTGACGATCTGCGAGATGAAGCTGCGATTCTTGCCGATCGCCTCCGCCAACCGCTGCCGTGTGCCGGAGGGACGGCTGTCGATCACCGCGCGCAGGATCGCCTTGTATTCGGCGAGCGGGCTTGCGCCCCCCGATGCATCCTGGTCACTCATGCGCCCTCTCCCGCGGCCTTTTCCGAGCCCTTGGCGAGGTCAAGCTCGCGGATCGCCGACTTCACCAGCGGCAGCAGGCCCGGCGCGACCGACAGCGCGCGCACGCCGACCCCAAGCAGCGCCGGAATGGCTCTGACATCCCCGGCGGCGTCGCCGCAGATCGAGACTTCCACGCCCCGCGCACGACCAGCGCGCACCACATGGGCAATCATCGCCAACACCCCGGGATGCAGCACGTCGGCATAGTCGGCGACCTCGGCGCCGTCACGCGAAGCAGCGGTCGCGTATTGGGTCAAGTCATTGGTGCCGATCGAGAAGAAGTCCGCAGCGAAGTCATGCGCTGCCAACGCAGCAGCCGGCACCTCGACCATCATTCCGAAGGCCGGCGCGGCGAACACGACGTTGCCGGCGGCCAATTCGGCGAGCACGGCGCGGAGATGGCGACGCGCGACGTCCAGCTCCGCTGCATTGGTCACCATCGGCAGCATCACCTTGAGCGGTCCGAGCGCAGCGGCGCGCGCCAGCGCGCGCAGTTGAACACGGAAGATCTCGGGATGACGCAACGACAGACGGAGGCCACGCAGGCCAAGAAACGGGTTGCTCTCACCATCGATCGTGTAGCCCGGAATCGGCTTGTCGCCGCCCGCATCGAGCGTGCGAATCGTGACCGGCCGGCCTTCGGCCCAGCGCACGAGCTCGGCATAGGCGTGATATTGCGCCTCCTCGTCGTGAAGCAGGTTGCCGGTGAGAAACTCCGTGCGCGCCAGACCGACGCCATCGCACGCTGCGGCTGGCAGCGCCGTCATATCACCAGGACCGGAGATGTTGACGAGCACGGAAACGAAGGTGCCGTCGCGCGTCAGTGCCGGTTCGTGCTGCCGCGCCCTTGCCTCCGCCCTGCGGCGCGAGACCGTCTCGTCCTCCGCCCGCGCGGCGGCGATAGAGTGCGCGCTGGGATCGGCGATGACGACACCGCGACCGCCATCGACCAGCAAATCCCCTGTCAGCTTGTCCCAATCGTGACCGAGCCCAACCACCATCGGCACGCCGCGGCTGCGCGCCAACATCGCGACATGGCTGGTCGGGCTGCCCTCGCCGAGCGCGATGCCCCCTCCATTCGTCCACTCGATGGCGAGGAAAGCCGATGGCGCCAGATCACGCGCAACGACGATCGCCCCCTTCGGCAACTTGCCGTTCTGCTGCAAGCCGAACAAGTGTCGCAGCACGCGATCCCGGATGTCGGCGAGGTCGCCGGCGCGGGCGCGGAAATATTCGTCCTCGGCGGACTCATACCCCGCCATCTCCTCCGCCATCGCCGCGCGCCAGGCCGCATCCGCGGCGACGCCGCCCTCGATCTGGACGTAAGCCGCCTCGGTCAGCGCATCGTCTTCGAGCAGCGCGAGCTGAAAGCCGATCAGCTCGGCGGCGTCTCCCTCGAGCCTGTCGATCAGCTCGGCCACGGCCTCACGCGCATGCGCGACCGCTACGGCGAGCGCTTCATGCTCCTCGGCGACCGCCCCTTTCCTCCGGCTGGCGCCCTCCAGCGCATGCAGGATCGCCGCGGGCCCGATGGCCAGCCCGTCCGACGCCGCCCGCCCGAAGATGCGCCGCTCCATCGTCACTCCTCGTCGAACTTGCGGTTCACCAGATCGACCAGCGCGGCGATGGCGGCCTCGGCATCGGTTCCATTGGCGCGCAGGAACAGCGTCTCGCCCTTGGCGGCCTTGACGCGCATGATCTTCACCGGGCTCTTGGCATCGGTCCAGGGCCCGTCGGCCGCGATCGCGACTTCGATGGTCGAAGCAAAGCGCTTGGCGAGCTGGGTCAGCTTGACCGAGGGCCGCGCATGCAGCCCGACCTCGTTGGTCAGCAGCGCATGCGCCTTCGCTTCCTGCATGCCGATCTCTCCACCGTCAGCCATTCTCGTTCCTGCTCATCCGCCCATCAGCTCTTCGGCGGTTACGCGCACCGCATCGAGCGGCGAGCCGCCGGAGGCTTCCGTCGCCGCCATCACCGCGCCTTCGACCAGCGGCGCGTTACAGATCACGATGCGCTCGCGCCGCTCCTCCGGCATCATCTCCACCGCCATCTCGCTGTTGGTCTCAGCGCCGCCGAGATCGACCAGGATCGCAACACCTGACTCCGACCACGCCTTGTCGATCGCGCCCATGATGGCGCCAACGTCGGTGCCGAGTCCGCCATCGGCATTGCCGCCGACCGCTGCGAGCGGCACGCTGTCGCCGACCATCTGCCTGACCATGTCGGCCGCGCCTTCCGCCACCTTGGCGGAATGCGACACGATGACGATGCCGACATTCTTCTGCTCACTCATGATCAGGCCTCATTGAATACGCTGCAGATCGCCTGCACGAGCAGGCTGGACGAGCGCGCGCCGGGATCCATGTGCCCGATCGAACGCTCGCCGAGAAACGAAGCACGGCCGCGGATCGCCAGCATCGGCACGGTCGCGTCGGCGGCTTCGGCAGCGATCGCGGGCAGCCGGGCGGCGAGATCGTCGCCACCGGCCGCAAAAGCTGCCTGCACCGGGATCAAGACGTCGAGCATGGTCTTCTGGCCTGCTTCCGACTTGCCGCGGGCTTTCACGTCCGCAATGGCACGCCCGAGCGCCGCCGCCGCTTCGGCGGCAGATGGCTCTGATGGCAGCACCTTGCCAAGTCCCATCGCCAGCGTGCCGTAGAGCGGACCGGACGCACCGCCGACCTTCATCACCAGCGCCATGCCGACCGCCTTCAGCGCCTCGGGAAGAGGCTTGGCTGAAATGTTCTCGACGTCGGCGAGAACGGCCTCGAAGCCGCGCTTCATGTTGAGTCCGTGATCGCCGTCGCCGATCGCCGAATCGAGCGCGGTCAGTTCCTCGGCATGCGCGATGATGGCATCGGCCATCGCCATGATCAGCCTGCGCTTGAACGCCTGGTCCATTGTCTATCTCACCCGCTGGCCCGCCCGGTCGAACAGCAGCGGCCGGGTGAACTCGATAGCGACGGCGTCGCCGACTTTCAATTCCGTATCCGGCTCGACCAGGCTGACGATGGTCTGGTCCTGCAGCGTGATATGCAGATGATTCTGATCGCCGAGGTGCTCGATCCATTTCACCCGTGCGTTCGCACGGGTCTCGGCGCGCCGGACCGTCATGTGCTCGGTGCGCGCGCCGATCGTCGCGACGTCGCCCGGCACTGCGAGATCCGGGAACAGCCCACGCGGCAGCAGATTGATGCCGGGACTGCCGAGCCGGGTCGCCACATAGGCATTGGCCGGATCCTCATAGACCTCCCGCGGGCTGCCGACCTGCACCAGCCGGCCCTGCTCGATCACGCCGATGCGGTTGGCAAGTGTCATCGCCTCGATCTGGTCGTGGGTGACATAGAGCATGGTGGCGCCGAGATCCTGCTGGATGCGCTTGAGCTCGATGCGCAGCTCGGAACGCAGCTTGGCGTCGAGCGAGGACAGCGGCTCGTCGAGCAACGCGATCGCAGGTCTGCGCACGAGCGCACGGCCGATCGCCACGCGCTGCATCTGACCGCCCGAGAGCTGAGTAGCGCGGTTGCCGAGCTTGTCCTCGATCCGCAGCATCCCCGCGACGTCACCGACGATGCGCTTGATCTCAGCCTCCGGAATCTTGCGCACCGGCGAGCGCAGCGGAAAGGCGAGATTGTCGTACACCGACAGATGCGGATAGAGCGAATATTGCTGAAACACGAACGTGACGTCGCGCGCGGCCGGCGTCGCTTTCGTCTGATCGACGCCGCCGATGGTGATGCTGCCGCCATCCGGCATGTCGAGGCCTGCCACCAGGCGCAAGGTCGTGGTCTTGCCGGCGCCGGTCGGCCCGAGCAGCACCACGAGCTCGCCATCGCGGATGATCAGCGACAAATCCCGAACCGCCGGCTTGGATCCGAACGACTTGCTGACGGCGTTGAGACGCGTCTCAGCCATGATGGCGCCCTCCTCTCACCGGCTGCTCATACAGCGCCGTGCGGATTGCACGGCCCGTGGCGGCGTTGAACAGCGAAAGCCGGTCGGCGCGGAAGCTGAGTCCGACCGGCTCGGCGCGCTCAATCCGGACCGCCGCGGGCGCGCGCGCCTTGACGGTGCCGCGAGCCGTCGTGACGGTGATGATCTGGGTGGTGCCGAGATATTCGGTACCAAACACCTCGCCGCGCAGCCCGCCTTCCGCGCTGAGCGCCACCTGCTCCGGCCGCACGCCGAGAACCAGCTCGTCGCTCTCGGCATCCTCGCGCAGCTCGGGCACGCCGATCTCGGCGCCGTCGATGCGCACGCAGTTCGTGCCGGCACCAAGCCTGCCCGCGAAGCGGATGAAGTTCATCGCCGGCGAGCCGATGAAGTCTGCGACGAACATGGTGGCGGGACGGTCGTAGATCTCCTGGGGCGTTCCGAGCTGCTCCACGACACCGCGATTCATCACCGCGATCGTGTCGGCCATCGACATCGCCTCGAGCTGGTCGTGAGTCACGAACACAGTGGTCGCCTTGAGCCGGTCGTGCAGCGCGCGCAGCTCGCCGCACATGATGTGACGGAACTCGGCATCGAGCGCGCCCAGCGGCTCGTCCATCAAGAACGCTTTGGGCTCGCGGACAATGGCGCGGCCGAGTGCGACGCGCTGGCGATCGCCGCTCGACAACCCGCTCACCGGACGGTCCACCAGATGGTCGATGCGCAGGATGCGCGCCGCTTCCTCGACCCGCCGCCTGATCTCCGCCTTGGGCACCCCCATCGAGACCAGGGGAAAGGCGATGTTCCTGCGTACGTTCATGTGCGGGTAGAGCGCGAACAGCTGGAACACCATGGCGATGTCGCGCTCACGCGCGCGCCGGAAGGTGACGTCCTCGCCGCCGAGGTTGATCGTCCCCGACGTCGGCAGCTCCAGGCCCGCAATCATGCGCAACGTGGTGGTCTTGCCGCAGCCGGACGGACCGAGCAGGCAGAAGAACTCGCCGTCGGCGATCGTGAAGCTGGTGCCGCGCACGGCGGCAAAGCCGCCGAACTCCTTGAACAGGTTCTCGATCCGGATCTCGGCCATGGCGTCAGTCCGGGAACTTGGAGACGATGGTGAACATCACGACACCAGCGAGCGTGGTGATGAAGGAATAGGTGTAGAGCACCAGCGCGAACGGCTGCAGCAGCATCAGCACGCCCGCCGCAATGAGGATCGTCGCCAGCGTCTCCATCGGGCCGCGCCGCAGCGCCCGTGGCCAGCGCGTGGTGGCCACATCGGCAGGCATGTTCCGGATCGACTCGCTCATTTGCGCACCGCTCCGAAGGTGATGCCGCGCAACAGGTGTTTCCTCAGCAGCACCGTGAACACGACGATCGGGATCAGGAACAGCGTGGTGCCCGCCGCAACCGCCGGCCAGTCCTGGCCGCCCTCGCCGATGATAATCGGAATGAAGGGCGGCGCGGTCTGCGCCGTGCCCGAGGTCAGAAGCACCGCAAAGGCATATTCGTTCCAGGCGAAAATCAGGCAGAAGATCGCGGTGGCGACGATGCCGGTGGTGGCCTGCGGCAACACGACCTTGAAGAAGGCTTGCAGGCGGGTGTAGCCGTCGACCATCGCCGCCTCCTCGTATTCGCGTGGGATTTCGTCCATGAAGCCCTTGAGCAGCCAGACCGCGAGCGAGATGTTGACGGACGTATAGAGCAGGATCATGCCGAGCCGCGTGTCGGACAGGCCGAGCTCGCGATACATCAGGTAGATCGGGATCGCGACCGCGATCGGCGGCATCATCCGCGTCGACAGGATGAAGAACAAAAGGTCATCCTTCAGCGGCACCTTGAAGCGCGAGAAGGCGTAGGCCGCAAGCGTTCCGAGCACGACCGACAGCGCGGTCGAGCCGAACGCGATCACCAGCGAATTGACGTAGCGTGGGATGTAGTTCGATGGACCCGCGACCACCATGTTGCGGCCGCGCGAGATGCGGTCGCAGAGGCTGGCGGCCGGCGGCAGCTTGGCCATGTACTCCGGGGCCTGCCGGGTCCGGGTCGTGAACAGGTTGCAGTAACCCTCCAGGCTCGGCTCGGCGACCAGCTTCGGCGGATAGGCGATCGCGTCCGATGGCGACTTGAATCCGGTCATGAAGATCCACAGCAGCGGCACCAAAGTGATCAGGGCATAGGCGATCACCACGGTTGCCGCGATCCGCTTGGTCAGCGGCGACGGATCAACGACGGAATGGGCGGTTGCGAGACCGGTCATCGGCTTTTCACCCGGTTGAGCGCCTTGACGTAGATGTTGGCGAGACCGAACACGGTGACGAACAGGATGATGGCGAACGCCGAGGAATAGCCGGTGCGCCACTTTTCGAACGCCTCGCGCTTCAAGGTGATCGAGGCGACCTCGGTCGTCGAGCCTGGACCGCCGCCGGTCAGCAGGTTGACCATGTCGAACATCTTGAAGTTCTCGATGCCGCGGAACAACACCGCGAGCATGATGAAGGGCAGCGCCATCGGCAGCGTGATCGACCAGAACTGCCGCCACGGCGAGGCGCGGTCGACCTCGGCCGCCTCATAGATGTAGTCGGGAATCGAGCGCAGGCCTGCGAGGCAGATCAGCATCACGTAGGGCGTCCACATCCAGGTGTCGACGACGACGATGGCCCAAGGCGCCAGCGGCACCTGCGCCAGCATCTGGAACGACGACGCCGGCATGCCGGTCACGGCGGCGATGACGTAATTGAACAGGCCGATCTGCGGCTGGTACAGGAAGGTCCAGAAATTGCCGACCACGGCTGGCGACAGCATCATCGGCAGCAGGATCAACGTGGTCCAAAGGCCGTGGCCACGGAATTTCTTGTCGATCAGCCAGGCCAGGGTGAAGCCCAGCACGGTCTGGATCAGGATGGTCCAGAACACGAAGCGCGCGGTCACCGTCATCGCCGCCCAGACGTCCGGATCGGTCAGGATCGACTGGTAGTTGGCGAGCCCGACATCGAGCACGGTGGCGTTCGGACGGTTCGCGCGATAATTGGTGAAGGACAGCCGGATGGTCCAGATCAACGGGAAGATGTTGATCGCGAGCAGCAGCAGCATGGTCGGCGTGATGAACAGCCAGGCGATGGCGCGCTCGGACAGGCCGCGCACGCGCCCCGCCACGACCGGCGGCGTCACGAGGGCGGCGCGGTCGACGAGGCTGCTCAGTCCGGTTTGGTCGGTCATGCGAGGGACTGCTTCACTGGCTGCTTCTGGCTGGCGGTGAGACTGGTTGGTCCGCCCGGCAAGCCGAAGCTCGCCGGAGGGATTGTCGTGGCGCATCCCGCGTGTGCGCGAGGTGCCGCGGCCGTCAGAGCTTGCCGTCCTCCTTGAAGACCTTGGTCCAGTCGGCGATCAGCCCATCGAGCGCGCCCTTGGCGGTGCCCTGGTCGGCGACCACATAGTCGTGGACGCGCTTCTGCATGGCGAGCAGGAGCTGCGCGTAGGACGGCTCGGCCCAGAAATCGACCACCAGGTCCATCGCCACCAGAAAGTCGGCAGCGAACGGCGCGGTGTTCTTGAAGTTGGGGTCGTTGAGCACGCCCTTGTGGCAGCTATAGCCGCCGAGCGCCCACCATTTCTTCTGGGTGTCGAGCGAGGCAAACCATTTGATGTAGGCCAGCGCCTCGGCACGGTTCGGCGAATAGGCCACCACCGAGATGCCCTGCCCGCCGAGCTGCGAGCCCTTCTCCTTCTGCGCCGGGTTGACGAAGAAGCCGATCTTGTCGCCGCCGACATTGGGGTCCTTGTAGAGGCCCGGGAAAAAGGCGAACCAGTTCATCTGCAGCGCGACCTGGCCGGACTTGAAGGCGTCGAGCCCTTCCTGCATGTAGCCATTCGAATAGCCGGGCGGCGTGCAGCACTTGTACAGCGCCTTGTAGAATTCGAGGCCCTTCACGGCGTCGTCGGAATTGACAAAGCCCTGCATGTCATACGGCTTCTTCGGGTTCTGATACTTGAAGCCGAACGGATAGAGCGCGTTGGTGACGCCCATGGTAATGCCTTCCGAGCCGCGCTCGGTGAAGATCGCCGCGCCATAGACGGTCTTGCCGTCGATCACCCGCTTCTGGAAGAACTCGGCGATGTCCTTCAGCTCGGCTTGCGTCTTGGGCACGTCGAGCTCGCGGCCGAACTTCTTCTTGAACTCCTCGCGGATTTCGGACCGTGAGAACCAGTCCTTGCGATAGGTCCAGCCGTTGGCGTCGCCCATCGCCGGCAGCGCCCAGTAGTTCGGCGTGCCCTTCGGCCATTCGGCGTAGCCGGCCACGGTGGCGGGCATGAAGTCGGAGATCTTGATGCCTTCCTTATCGAAGAACTCGTTGAGCTTGACATATTGACCGTTCTCGGCGGCGCCGCCGATCCACTGGGAGTCGCCGATCATCAGGTCGCACAGCTTGCCCTTGGAGTTCAGCTCGTTGAGCATGCGGTCGGCGAAGTTCGGCCACGGCACGAACTCGAACTTCATGCTGACGCCGGTCTTGGCGGTGAAGTCCTTGGACAGCTCGACCAGCGCATTGGCCGGGTCCCAGGCGGCCCAGCACAAGGTGATGGTCTTTCCTTCGGCGCGTGCCGGCGCGGATGCGCCGAGCACGGTCGCAGCGGCGACCGTCGCCATCAGTGCAAATGTCTGCAGCAACTTCATCTGGCACTCCCTCCCTGTTGGCGCCGTCCCCGCTTCGCGTGGGTGACGGCGATGCATGGCCTGCGGCGAGCGGCGCCGTCACAACGACAGCGCGAGCCGCAAGCGTTTCCCCATGGCCCCGGATCATCCGTCCGAGTTAAGTATTTTGTTTAGTAGATTGTGAATAACTAAACATGTCAAGCGCGTTTTCGCGACGTTTGCAGCGCATCATGTTTAGCGACTGCGGTAAGCTGCTCGTCGTCCGGAGGTTTGCCGGGATGGCGATGGCGCGGCTCTCCGGCGCAGCCGCCAGGACGCAGGCTCGGCCCAACTCCAGGCTGCATCCGCGCGATCAGCCCTTCGCCAACGTCACGCCGCAACTGACCCGGCCGTCAGCGATGAGGAAGCGTCCGGCGAGGCGAGCAATGGCAGCCGGCCATCCCTCTCTCACGACGCGCGCCTCGAACGTGCCTGCCGCCCATGCGATCGTGAGCTCGACGTCCTGGAAATCCAGGAAGCCGCGCGTGATCGGATATTGGCATTTGTAGTAGGCTTCCTTCGCGCTGAAGATCACGATCGGCAGCATCGGCTGCAAGGCGTCCGGCTGCGCGCGAAGCCATCGCCGCTCGGCCGGCGTAAGCACCAGGTCGCGCATCGACGGATCGAGCTCGCGCAGGTCCTCGACATCCAGTCCGAGCGACGAGACATCCCTGCTTCGGGCTACGGCCACGGCGCAATGATCGGCACAATGTGAGATGCTTCCCACATAGCCCGGCGGCCACACCGGCGCGCGATCCGGCGCCGGGACGAGCGCCACCGGCGGAGCTCCGAGCGCGGCCAGCGCCCTGCGCGCCAGGACCCGCGCGGTCGCGAACTCGGCCCGCCGCTTGGCGACCGCGGCTCGAACATGAGCGCGCTCCTCGGCAAACAGTTCGTCGTCCGCCAGCGAGAGGCTGGAGGCCACGACCACGACCGGGCCTTCAAACAGATCTGCAAGCACCCTCGTCACCAACTCTGCGCGCGCGTCTCTTTGCGGACCGGCCTCGACCGACCGCCACCGTATACGACACGGCGACGTCGAAGCGAATTCCAACGGTTCGACATGTTTCGCGATCTCGCGGCGCCACGCGCCCGAGCTTTGCATGGCGAGCGCACGCTGCCGCTCGGCGAGCCGCACCACCGACCACTGCGGATCGGCATCGACCAGCACCACCTTGCGCCCGGCGAGGTGCCAATGCACCCAGCTCGCCCCGGCAGCCCATGCTCGTATCAGGATCGGAACATAATGCGATGCAAGTCGATTCTGCCATAACTCGTCGGCTTGTCCAACGCGCCCCTGCCACTGTCCCCGCCATGCTTCTCCGCGCCGCTGAAATGCGCGTCACCGGGCAGCTTTCGCTTGACGGCGGCGTCCCGCAACGGGACTTATCCAGTCCCTCCGTCTGCCGAAGAAGTGCGTTCCCATGACCGCCGATCCGCTCTCGATCCTCAAGGCCGTGTTCGGCTATGACAGCTTTCGCGGGCGGCAGCGCGACATCGTCGAGCACGTGATCGCCGGACACAATGCCTTCGTGCTGATGCCGACCGGCGGCGGCAAGTCGCTGTGCTACCAGATCCCGGCGCTGGCGCGTCCCGGCCTCGGGCTGATCATCTCGCCGCTGATCGCGCTGATGGAGGACCAGGTCACCGCGCTCCGGCAGGCCGGCGTGAAGGCCGCGGCGCTGAACTCGCGGCTCTGGGGCGCCGAGAAGGACCTGCTGTGGCAGGACATCGAACGCGGCGAGCTCGACCTGCTCTACATGGCGCCCGAGACGCTGCTCAGGCCGGAGAACCTGGAGCGTCTCAAGGCCGCGCAACTGTCGCTGATCGCCATCGACGAGGCGCACTGCGTCTCGCAATGGGGCCATGATTTCCGGCCCGAATACCGCGCCCTCGACTGTCTCGCCGGGCTGTTCCCGACGATCCCGCGCATCGCGCTCACCGCCACCGCCGATGCGCCGACGCGGGCCGAGATCGTCGAGCATCTCTCGATCGGCGACGGCAACAGCTTCATCGCCGGCTTCGACCGGCCGAACATCCGCTACGGCGCGGCGGAGAAGACCAGCACGATGCAGCAGATGCTCGCCTTCCTGAAATCCCGCGAGGGCGAGAGCGGCATCGTCTATTGCCTGTCCAAGCGCAAGACCGAGGAGGTCGCCGCCTCGCTCAGCGACCACGGCTTTCCGGCGCTGCCCTATCATGCCGGCATGGAGATGAAGGCGCGGGAGAAGAACCAGCGTCGCTTCCAGCTCGAGCAGGGGCTGATCATGGTCGCCACCATCGCTTTCGGCATGGGCATCGACAAGCCCGACGTGCGCTTCGTGCTGCATGCCGATCTGCCGTCCAGCATCGAGGCCTACTATCAGGAGACCGGCCGCGCCGGCCGCGACGGCCTGCCATCGGAAACCCTGATGCTGTACGGCGCCGAGGACATCGCGCTGCGCCGCCGCTTCATCGATGAGTCGGACGCGCCCGATGCGCGCAAGCGCACCGAGCGCCGCAAGCTCGATGCGCTGCTCGGCTTCGCCGAGACCTGCCAATGCCGGCGCCAGGTGCTGCTGCGCTATTTCGGCGACGATTGCGCGCCGTGCGGCAATTGCGACATCTGCCTCGACCCGCCCGAGACCTTCGACGGCACCATCGCCGCGCAGAAGCTGCTGTCCTGCATCCACCGCACCGGCGAGCGCTTCGGCCAGGCCCACGTCGTCGCGGTGCTGCTCGGCGAGACGGACGAGCGCATCGAACGGCTCGGCCATGACAAGCTCTCCACCTTCGGCATCGGCAAGGAGCACGACCGCAACGCCTGGCGCTCCATCGTCCGCCAGCTCGTCGCGCATGGGCTGATCAGCGTCGACATCGCCGGCCATGGCGGCCTGTCGATCTCGCCCGAGGGCCGCCAGTTCCTACGCGACAAGCCGCAACTCAGCCTGCGCGTGCTGAAGAAGACCAGGCGCGACCGCAAGGCTCGGGAGCGGCAGACCACGACGACATTTCCTGACCTCGACCGTGACCTGTTCGAGAAGCTGCGCGTCCGGCGGATGGAGCTCGCCAAGGCCCAGAACGTGCCGCCCTACGTCATCTTCCACGACAAGACGCTGGCCGAAATGGCGACCCGCCATCCGCGCTCCGTCGCGGAGCTTGCGAGCATCCCCGGCGCCGGCACGGTCAAGCTCGCGCGCTACGGCGAGGCATTCGTGGCGGTCATCAAAGCGCATGATGCGGGCGCCTGAGCCGGCCATCGTCCCGCAGCACCGCGACTCCTTCGCTCGACTATCAGACGGCACACATGGCCTCACACATGGGCTCGCGATCCCGGCCGGACGCTCGTGACGATCGCGAAACGTCCCTCTTCGGCGAAGCCGGATGCGCGGAAATGTGACGGTGATTTGCCCGAGTGCAATTGATTAGTTTACGACAAACCGGCTCCACGGGCAGTTCGTGCATGAGCGGCATGCACGGATTGCCCGTCGTGCAGCGAACATGCGCGCACACCCGTGGCATGCGTTCGCACCCGTTGAATTTTGTCGGATTCCCGACACCGACTTTTCTTGACCCTCGCGCGGCGCGCTCTTAGTTTCCGTCCCCGCTTGAAACGGCAATCAACAAACTCATATGGGCGGACGCGATGGTTCGGGAATTCGAGTACAAGGGGGAAGTGTTTCGGGTGACGGCGCATGGCATCCATGGCCATGAGGAGATCTTCATCGTCCACATCGACGACGGCGTCGAGGGCGGCGAGATCTCGATCGACCGGATGACCGAGGAGAACGACACCAGCGCACCGCTGGAGGACATCATCGTCATGCTCTGCGACAAGCTGATTCCGGAAGCCGGCATCGTCTGCCGCGAGCCCGGCGGCGCGTTCGCCTGGCGCGAGGGCAAGGTCGTCTACCAGGTTCACGACGGCGTGCAGGAGCTCAGCCGCGGCTGATCGCGGGCGCCGCGCGTCGCGTGGGGATGCCGTGGTCAGATGCGCCGCTGCACCGACGCGGGTTGGAGATCCTGCTCGCAGCGGCAGGTCCTCTGCGCCCTCTTCTGCAGGATCTGCGAGACCATCCGCTCCGTCCCGGTCAGGCCGGTCAGGATCGTCGCGCCGACAGCCATGCCGGATCGCAATCCGGCGGGCATGGCCGCCTTCAGCAGGCTGATCTTCAGCGCAATCCGGCTTTCGCCGGTTGGCGAGCCGGACGCCGCGCCGATCCACTCGGCATCCGCGACATGTCCATAGAGCCGGACGGGCAGGCCCGGCACGTCGATCGTGACCGCCTGTCCGATCGCGACATAGGTGATCTCGGAAACCGCGAGGGCTGCGATGACGTGGGGCTCGCCCGGCGTGACCACCGCCATCAACGACCGATCTGTCGTCACGACGTCGCCGACATGGAGACCGCTTGCAGCCACGACGCCGGCGACGGGAGCGATGACGTCGTTCAGCGCGACCGTCGCGGCGCGCTCGTCCCGGTGCTCGATCCGCGCCAGAACCTGTCCCGCAACAATCTCCTGATTGTCGGTCACGAGCAGGTCCCTGACCAGGCCGGACACCGCCGACCTGACCGGGACTTCGTTCATCCTGACATAGGCGTCATCGGTGTGAACCAGATATTGGCCGACGGTCACATACTCGACCATCCATGGCAGCGCGACGAGCATTCCGATCATCAGGCCGAGCCCGACGAGCGACCACAGCGCACGTCCCACGGACGCCCTGGATGTGGCGCGCGGGTCCGCCGGGGGACGCTCCTCATGCAAAATCGTCAGCCGGGATCCGCCCGGCGCTTGCTGTCCGTCCACCGCTCGCTCCTCACGACCACAGCATCGGGCGCATTGCCGCCTCGGCGGCGTCCTCGTGACGTGAGGGTCGCGCCCATCGAATGCTCGTGACGCCGATGTGGCGGCTCGCGGGCCGGTTGATAATGGCGCCTGGACCGAATTGGGTCTTCAATTTCTCGAAACAATGCCGGCGTCGACGACAGCGCGACACCGCCGCAACCTCGACACGAGACGGCGGTAACGCCGTTGATCGTCACGCAAGCTTTGCCCGCGCTTCAAACGACGGCCCCAAACAACTTTCCGATGCCTGCGGTGAGACCCAGGGCGAAGGCCCCCCAGAACGTCACGCGAAAGGTGGCACGCGGAATGTTGGCCCCGCCTGCCTTTGCGCCGATCGCTCCCAGCACCGCGAGAAAGGCGAGAGAAGCCGCGGAGACGATCGGGACCAGCAAGTTGGCGGGCGACACGACGACCATCAGCAAGGGCATGGCGGCTCCCACCGAAAACATCATGGCCGAGGTCACGGCGGCCTGGATGGGCCGCGCTGCGGTGATCTCCGAGATTCCCAATTCGTCGCGCGCATGAGCCGTCAACGCGTCTTTCGCCATCAACTGCTCGGCCACCTGCCGCGCAAGGGATTGATCCACACCTCGCTTGACGTAGATATCGGCAAGCTCGTCGCGTTCAAATGCGGGGTTGTCGCTCAGCTCCTTGCGCTCCCGTGCAAGGTCGGCCTGCTCCGTATCCGACTGCGAACTGACGGAGACATATTCACCGGCGGCCATCGACATCGCTCCCGCGACCAATCCCGCGACACCCGCGATCAGGACGTCGTTTCGTGTCGCTGCTGCCGCAGCAACACCGACGATCAGGCTTGCAGTCGAAATGATGCCGTCATTGGCTCCCAGAACGGCCGCCCTGAGCCATCCGATCCGCGCCACCAGGTGGCTTTCAGGGTGGACGTGAAGACGGCTCATGTCTTTCTCCTGATCACGCCTTGCAGCTTCGTCGCGGCGGCCACGGTGTTGGAAATCGTTCCATACTTCCTGACATTCTGATGAAGCAGCTCGAGCCGGCGGTCATCTTCATCGGTGTCGACGATCAGCTCGTAATCGATCGACGCCATCATCGGCGGGCTGTCCTGACGGACGCCGATCAGTCGCACCTCGACGCCACGAACATAGAACTTGAGCATCGGCGTCACGCGTTCGATTCCCTTGATCATGCAGGCGGCAACCGCGGCGAGAAGAAGCTCGGCCGGGTTGAATGCATCCCGCCGTCCCTTGACGTCGGTATCGAGCACCACGGTCGCATCCTTGCAGTCTGCGACGCTTTCATGCGCATCGATCCGTCGGGCGTTGACGCGATACTCCAGCATTGGCGAGTCTCCCGGCCGTGTTTCCTGGGGGATTGGCAATCCGAACCATGAGCGGAGTGATCGATCGGATCGCGACCGTTCGGTCACGGCGCCTGAAGCGACGGCGCAATCCGTCATTCCCGACAGGCCTGTCGCCTCCCCTAGTCGTCCGAATGAGGCAGCATGCGCAGGAGCGTCCGATCCCGGAAGATCCAGTGATGGATCAGCGCGGCGGCCGCATGCATCGCGGCCACGATGACGAGGGCGTGGGCGAGAATTTCGTGCACTTCCTTGACGTTGTGAGCAAAAGCGCGGTCCTTGGGCCAGGGCGACGCGATCTCGGCGATGCCAAACAGCGGCAAGGCATCACCGCGCGCGAACTGCAACACGATTCCAACGACAGGCACGGCAAGGAGCAGCGCATAGAGGGCGTAGTGCGCGAAACGCGCGGCCGGATCCTGCCACTTTCCCATCCATGTGGCGAATTCGGTCGTCTCGGGCGGCGGAGATGGATCGGCCAGCCGCCAAGCCAGGCGCGCGGCCAGAAGCGCGAGGATCGCGATCCCAGCCGTCACGTGGATGAACAGGCCGGATTCGCGCGGTGCGCCCTTGGGCAGCACGTCACCGAAGACACCAAGCGCCCAGGCGACGGCCACGAGCACGACCGTCAGCCAATGCAACGTCTGCGGAATTGCACCGTAGCTTCGCGTCGAGTTGAAGAGCTGCATCTCGGACCTCTTTCGTCAGAATATGGTCCTGACGCGACCGTCCCTCGTTGACGTGGATCAAGCCCTTGCCGGCCTGGGTGCTCAGACTAGCGGGACGAGTGCCAGCTCTGCATCGGCGATGACATAGCGGACGTAGCGGTAGTCGCGGATGAAGCTGATCTTGCCGTCGCGCCAGCTCAGCCACATGAAGTAGCTGGGCTGCGGATCGCCATGGCGTTCGAACACGGCGATCACTTCCCGGCCCTCGAGCCAGGCGGGCGCCAGCCAGACGCCGTCCATCCCGGCGTAGATGCTGAAGAACATCCCGACATCGGCCGGGCCGACACGGATGGGATGAGTGGACTGGTGCAGTTTGACGTCGTGCGCCAGCAGCGCGCGCAGGCCGTCCCAATCACGCCGGTTGAACAGGCTCGCATAGCGCGCCACCGCATCGGACGCCGGTCTCGCCGCCGGCCGGGCCTCGGCCACGGCGTTGATCCCCGAGAGCCGCGCGCGGGCGCGGGCGAGATGCGCCTTCACCGAGTCCAACGTCAGGCCGAGCAACGCCGCGATGTCGGCGAGCGGCTCGTCGAGCACGTCCTTGAGGATGAGCACGCTCCGCTGAGGGATCGGAAGCTCCGTGAAGCGCGACACCGCCGTCCTGATCGCCTCGTCGCGCATCATCACCTCCACGGCATCCGGTGCGGCGTCATCGGCGACGTCGTCAGCGGCCTCGATCGGTTCGACCGCCCGGATCGCACGGCTGCGCAGCAGGTCCAGCGCCCGGTTATGCGCGACCCGGAACAGCCAGGCGCGCAGCATCGCGAGGTCCCGCATCTCGCCCACGGCGACGAGCGCCTTCGTCAGGGTGTCCTGCACGACGTCCTCGCCGTCGATCACCGACCCCATCAGCCGCGCGCAATAGCGATGCAGCTCGGGCCGCAACTGCTCTGCCAGGGCCATGAGCTCGGCCCTGCGCGCGTCTTGCTGATCCTGTGGTCCGTCACTCAAGCTGCCGCTCCTTCCATCACCGTCACACCGTCGTCGCCATTCAGACCGAACACGACACCATCGGCGAATCGCGGGTCCTCCAGCACGGAGACGACGCGATCGCCGAACGCGCGCGGCGGCATCGGCGCGCCGAAACGGGCGACGAACGCTTCCGGCGTGATGCCCATGGACCCGGCATAAGCGCCCGCGGCCGTATCCCCCACTCCCGTGCCGAGGATCATCATGCGCGGCACGATCGCCTGGAAGCGGATGTCGAGTCTGTCGTCCTGCGACACGCCGTTGGCATATTTCGCCATGAACCAGAGCATGCGCTTGGCGCCGCCGTAGCCGCCTGACATCTGTGAACCACCCACCGCCGCGCCGCTCGATCCGACCAGCACGCGGCTTCCTGGCTTGAGCGGGAGCTTGAGCGCCGCCTGGATCCAGTACAAGCCCGCCTTGACGTCCGTTTCCCAGGCAGCCGAGAAATCCCTCCAGGTCAGCCGATCCAGCCGGCCCATGAGCGGCGTTGTGCCGGCGTTCAAGATCAGGATGTCGGGGCTGATATCGCCGACGATGCGATGCGCAGCGGCCTCGTCGGTGACGTCGGCCGCGATCGTGGCCACACCCAGGCGCGCAGCAATCGCGTTCAGCGCCTCGGTTCCGCGCGCGACGACGGTCACCTTGGCGCCGCGATCGACGAGGGCCTCCACGACTCCCAGGCCAAGGCCGCGGCTTCCGCCGGTCACGACGATCGTCTTGTCTTTCAGGCTCATCTTGATGCTCCAATGTCCAGATGACATGAAGACGATCGAGGCATCGGAAAAGAGTCAGGCGGCGAAACCAATGCGAGCCCCCTTGCGCAACCGGCCGCCCGGCTGGATGCTCCGGGCACATCGTTCATCATGGGAATCGCTTCATGTCCGTCGACACCGCCGCCGCCACCGATCGTCTGATGCGTTTTCTGGCCGTCCAGGGCGTGACCGGACAGGAGAAGGCGATCGGACGCGAGATCATGGCGGCGCTGAAGCAGGCCGGCGTGCCGGCCAAGGCGATGCGGCTCGACGATGCCAATACGCGCATTCCGCTGCCGACCGAGACCGGCAACCTGATTGTCGAGCTGCCCGGCCGCGGCAGCCAGCACAATCAGCCGCGGATCATGTTCATGACCCATATGGACACGGTGCCGCTGTGCGCCGGCGCGCAGCCGAAGATCGCTGGTCGCAAGATCGTCAATCAGGCCAAGACCGCGCTCGGCGGCGACAATCGCTGCGGCTGCGGCATCCTCGTCACGCTCGCTGCCGAGCTTGTCAGGCAAAAGCTCGATCATCCGCCGATCACCCTGCTGTTCTGCGTGCGCGAGGAGAGCGGGCTCCATGGCGCGCGCCACGTCAACACGGATGACCTCGGCGCGCCCGAGATGGCCTTCAATTTCGACGGCAGCTCGGCCTCCAGCGTCACCATCGGTGCCGTCGGCGCCGACCGCTGGGAGGTCGAGATCTTCGGCCGCGCCTCGCATGCCGGCGTCGCGCCGGAGCGCGGCATCAGCGCCACCATGATCCTGGCGCTCGCGCTCGCCGAGGTCAAAGCCGGCGGCTGGTTCGGCAAGGTGGTGAAGGGCAAGGGCAAGGACGCCAAGCAAGGCACCAGCAATGTCGGCCCGGTCACCGGCGGCGAAGGCCGCCCGGCCGGCGACGCCACCAACGTCGTCACCGACTACGTCCATGTCCGCGGCGAATGCCGCAGCCACGATGCCAAGTTCGTCCGCGAGATCAGCAACGCCTACAAGGCGGCATTCGAGACCGCCGCCAAGCGCGTCACCAACAGCGACGGCAAGTCCGGCCGCGTCAAGTTCAAGGCCGTGACGGAGTTTCCGCCGTTCCGGATGAAGGAGACCCTTCCCGTCGTCAAGCGCGCCACGGCCGCCGTCTCCGACATCGGCGCCACACCGACCTTGCGCGCCGGCAATGGCGGCCTCGACGCCAACTGGATGGTCCGCCACGGCATCCCCACCGTGACCTTCGGCACCGGCCAGAACGAGCCGCACACGATCGACGAATGGATCAACCTGGACGAATACGACCGGGCGTGTGCGCTGGCGGTTCGGCTGGCCACGATGGGGTGAGACGACGCCGTCCGAACACCCAAGCGGAATGGCTGCAACCTCCCTGCTCCCGCGCGGCGTCGTGATGACGGGCTTGCCGGCAAACGCGCATGTTCCGAACAGGTCGAACAGCGAGGCCATGACGTCGCGCTCCCGCGGCGGATGGCACCCGGGCTTTGCGTCCTTTGGTCCTCTTCTCCTCGAAGAAGAGGCGCAGGGAAGACCGGGTATCGGCTGATACCCGCGGTCCGCGTGCAGCAGAAAGCACGCGGCAGAACCACAGGTTCAGCCCAATATCCGGCCTTCCCTGCGCGACGGTTTGAACGGGTAGAGTCGAGGAAGGGCGCGGTGGCTTGGGCCATTCGGCAACGCCCCGTTTCCCTTCCCCGCTCA
>NZ_JAUEYJ010000035.1:0-42722 GCF_032489615.1 Bradyrhizobium sp. SZCCHNR1051
TTTGCGACAAAGGAGCGGACGCTATCCGGGCCTTTCCCGGTCATGCGTGCGAGCAAAGGCAATCCTTCGTCGAATAGCCGTTTGCGATGATCGATCGGCGCTTCAGCGCCCGAAGCGTTAGCTTCGGAATCTTTCTTCTCTGTCTCTGACTCTGACTCTGGGGGCGTTTCTGAAACGTTTCGTTTGCTGTTTCTGAAACGTTTCACTCGCTCGGTTGAAACGTCTGACTTGTATTGCCGCGAGCTCCAGTTGTGGGGTTGCATACGGCCATCTTCCATCCTGTCGATAAGCTCGGCCTGTACCAGCTCGGCAATGATGGCAGCCGCTTGCGGTGGCGTTATTCTCAACTTGACGGCGACCACCTTAATATCTGGAAGCGCGCCGCCGTATGCTGACGCGACGCACATGAGATTGAACCAGGCCCTATGGGCCTTATCGCTGAGAAGGATCAGCTTCGGATCGTCAACAGCTTCGTTATAGGCACGCCACCACCAACTCATGCCATCCCCAGCGCATGTTTGTATGCGTCGAGCACGGCTTCCTGCGCAGCAATGTCGTCCGGAGACTGCTTGCGCAGGCGAATGATCGTCCGCAGCGCTTTGACGTCGTATCCCGTACCCTTGGCTTCGGCGTAGATATCCTTGATATCGTCGCCGATCTCGGCCTTCGCAGCTTCCCGATTTTCGATCCGCTCAACAATGCTCTTGAGCTGCGCGTTCGCGTTGTGGCCTACTTCCGTCATTGATCTGTCCCCAATGGTTTGACGATAACGCGCGCTCCTGCCGGGGCCTCGCCCCACTCAACGACAAGCCGCTCGCAGAACTTGTCGTTGACGATCACGGCTCGGCTTTGCAGCCAATCCAAAACTCCCTTGCTGAAGTTGTCGAGGTCGCCATTCCGGCGCCGGATGATGAGCTGTGCCTCGAATTTACCGCGGATCGGTTTCAGACCACGAAATGCGCCGGTAGCGATCGACAGCTTGTCAGCCTCGATCTTCCATGCCGCGTATTCAGGGCTGATTCTGACGCGCTTCTTGCCGGCCTTCCTGGCCCTCCAGATGCGGTTAACGCTGACCGGTGGCGGGAGATCGAGCACGATATCAGCCGGGCAATGGAACGGCGCATCGGCAAAGGATGGTATGTTGCTCATGCCGCCCTCTTCCTCAGTTCGTGTTTGATTTGCTTCATCACCGCGCCGTCGAGCAGGCTTTGCAGTTCATTGCGTCGCACCGAATACGGCCGCTCGGCTGCGAGGAGCGTCCGAAGCTCAGCGATCCGATCCGCAAGCTTCATCCTGCGAAGACGCGATACGATGAGATGCAACGGTTGCGGCTTCATTGGCCTTCTCCTCAAGCAAATTGGTGAGATGCTGCACGTCAGCGGCGATGTCTGGATCTGTGATCTTGAACGCTTCGATCTGCTTGATCGCATGCAGGATCGTGGTGTGATCCCGCCCCCCGAAGCGGCGGCCGATCTCGGGAAGGCTCTTGGATGTCAGGATTCGGCAAAGATACATTGCGACCTGACGCGGCCTGACCAGCCCCCTCATTCGTCGGCTCGATTGCATGTCGGACATTCGCATCCGATAGTGGTCGCAGACGACGCGCTGGATCGTATGAACCGAAATCGCGCTGGGTCGATCGGAGATCGAGAACCAGAGCTTCTTCATCTCTGGAATTGAAAATCGCTCGATCTGGCGCTCGACCCATTCCTTTTCCTGGAACGGTTTGACCGCATCCAGCTTATGCTTTTGTCGAGCTTCTGCTCTGCTGCTTCGTTCAGATGCGGAGAAGCATTCCACCGGCTTGTCAGGAACGGCACATGCTGCGATCCGAGCCAGACGTGCCTTGCGCTCGTCGATGAGCTTTTTCTGGAACGGGGTCATGCCGCGTATACCAGTTGTGGCCGGGTGCTCCAGTTATGATCCCAGAAGAACCAGGCGTGGTTGAAGGATGGTTTCCCCTTGGAATCCTCGAACCATTTGATACGTTTGGTAAGGACGATCTTCATCGCAAAAGCCGAGCAATTCGCGAATAGATAAGATCGGCTTTTGGCGTGGTCGAAGTCGGTACGAAGCAGCATTGCCACGAATCCTCGATGAGGCTTTTGGAATGTCAAAGCGCGTTCAATGAATTGCGTGGCGTACTCGTAGGGTGGGTTCGTAATAATTGCGTCGTGGGGGCCATCGATCGGATCTGAGACTGTCAAGAAGTCCACGCCGATGAACTCTGGATCGTAGACATCCGTTGCCGTCACCGAATGATGGGTACGCCCAAGAACGCGAGACATCTTGCCAGACCCGCAAGCCGGTTCCCAAATCCGCAATGGCCTTGCAGGAAGATGAGATAACAGCGCCTCTGTTACCCATTCCGGGGTCTCGTATAGATCGCGCTCTTTGCGTTCATAACCTGAATTGCGTTGGCTCATGCGATGACCTCGGGGCTTCCGAGCACCTTGTAGATCAGGCGCCGCGAGTCATACGCTTTCGTCTTGCGGAGGATTTCCTGCAGGTGGTCCTCGATGGTCCGGGGGCTACAGCGTAGTTCGATAGCTGCTTCCTTGTGCGAGTAGCCCTTGACCAACAGCGCGCAGACTTCTCGTTGCTTCCGGGTGAGGTCCGGAAACAGATCGGAAATATTGATCGTCATGATTTCCCCTGCCCTTTTATCGCCTACTAATCCTTACCCACCAGAGCTTTAGCCGAGCGAACAGAAGCGTGATCAGACCCGGCGACCGCCTCGGTGATTTCGAGTTCATGCTGCAACTTCCGCATCTGCCGTTCACATTCCGCGCGGTACGCCGCGTGTAGCTTCAGATAGATCGAGTGGCTGATCGTCTTCAGGCGGTCTCGCCGATACCGTAGTGACCAGAGAAATCCGTATTCGACGCCATATTCGCGCTCGATCTGGCGCATGGCATTCTCGATATCTCCTGGCCCACGCGCTTTCATCCGCGTCAGGTCTTTCGACCATACGGCCGCTTCGTCGAGATAGGCCGCATCCGTCATTTGCGACATTGGCAAAACCTTTTTAACCACCTGAAACTCTCCTCATGGTGTGGTGATGGCACCATGAAGCACGCTAACGACGATGACACATGGACAAGCATCGGTTTCCAGGCCCAGCTCGTCCTCAACAAATTACGGGTCTCGGTCGAACTAACCGAGATCGACCACGCGAATGGCGGTCTCCGTAACTCCGTTCCAATCGACCAGCATCGAGGCGAAGAACGCAGAAACGCCGACGACGATGGCGATCAGCCCGAAGAACACCACACAGAACGCCAGCGCCACGCGCTCGCGAAATGCGGGTGAAATCTGAGTTTCGTATTCGCGCGTTTCCCCGGCGCGCGAGAGAGCCCGGCCGGCGGTCGCACTGCCCCCGACGTCGGCCGGGCGGCTCAGTCCAAATTGACGTGCCATTTTTGTCTCCGTTTGAGGAAACGCGCCGACGCAACTACCATCAGGAACCGCAAGAGCAGCCAGACGGTTACAGGTATCCACATGGCGGAACCCCGTACTTCCACGTGGAGTCGAAATGGTAACTTGTGGTCGCTCCATTTTTCCGCCCAGATTGCGAATGCGTAGCGCGTGACGGGGAGCGGCAATGACCAAGCATGAAGTCGATAAAAAGCTGCCGGATACCTTTGGGCTTCCGGAATATCTGATCTCGACAGTTGTTACGGAAATCGATGGGCCGAATGTCCGCATGGTGTGCGGCATCAGACGAGGAGGACAGATCCACTGGCTTTATTCTGCGGTAATGCGTGCTGATCAACTTATCCAGGCCTCGGGAGACTGCCGAGAAGCAGCCGAAGAGGCCTTCAACCTGGAGGAGCTGATGTCGCGTCATTGATCGAATCCTTCTTCGATCAATGTTCCAACGGCGATGCCAGTGTGCCTCGAAATGCGCTTCGCGACCTTCGGCCGCGGAGTGCGTTTCCGGTTCTCCCAGCGCCACACGCTATGCGGCGCAACTCCCAGCTCTTTCGCCAGGGCTTCCTGGCTGATCTGCCGGCCGACGCGATAGGTCGTAAGTGGGTGCGGTTTTTCCATGCACCCTCCACTATACCAAAAAGGTAGGACGCGCAAGCCCTATTTCCTACCACCTCGGCAATGGGAACCATACCAAAGTGGTACTATAGTTTTCCCATGCCTCCCCGTATCGGTCCCCGCAAACCTGTCCGGCTATTCCTCGCGGAATGGCGCGAGAAGCGCGGTTTGACCCAGCAACAGCTCGCCGACCGGCTTGAGACCTCAGACGTTACGGTTTCGAGATGGGAAACCGGCAAGCGCCGTCCCGATGATGACGCCAAGTCTGCGATTGCATGGGTGCTTGGGATCGACCTGGTTGATCTCTATCGCCACCCTGAGCAGCCGAGCGCGGATGCGTTGCTCCGAGATCAGCCCCCAGATGTCCAGGAACAGGTCCTCCGGGTCATTACGGCCATGCGCCGCTAAATCCTAAATCCTGTTGATGATTTCCAGATCGGCCTATATGCACGGGTCGGCTCCTACCATTTTGGCTAAAATATTTTCCGAACCCCTATTGCCATTCCTACCAGTTTGGTTTAGCGTCTTCTTCATCAAGACGGCACCGCACTAGCCCGCCACCCCGTACCGAAAGGATCGGCCCAGCCGATGGGGTCCTCGAAAGAGGGTTGAAACTCCGATCCGGCTTCGGCCGGGAGCCGAGAGCAAGACAGGCAGGGTTGGCAACTGCAGGATGGGCTAGCGCGGTGCCGTCCGATCAACACGGGGAACGACAATGCGCCAGCGGATCATCCCTTCTTACTTCGTCGTCATGGCCGACTACGGCCGCCGTGGGCTTGAAGCGGTGGTCGATCCCGAGATCACCCGTCAGGGCGTGATCGACCGGATCAAGTCCGGCGAATACCAGAACATCGCGTTCATCCAGTTCGTCGATGACGGCATGGTCGATGACGTGACGGACGAGTTGATCGATGCGGCCGAACTCGAGCTTCGCGCGGTGCTCGCATGAGCCCGCAGGACCTCGCAACGCTCGCTCTCCGACGCTGGTCCGAGCTTCGCGCGCAGAATGTCCCCTGCAAGGATCGCGTGCTGGACCCGGAGTTTCAGAAGTACGAGCGCGATCTGGAAGTCATCCGTCAGTGCATGGAGCGCCGAACATGAGAGCGAGTGATTACAGCGCGTATCTCACCGGCATAGAGATGGGAGCCCGCATCATGATCCGGAATGCCAAGCTGATGCCGAGCCGTCCCGACTTTGAAACGAAGGCTGAGGCTGAGTTAGCGAGAGCGCGTCAGGTCCTGACAGATGCTCTTGAGAGCGTCGTCAGGGCGCAGGCCGAATATCAGCGCAAGCCGGTGGACGCATGAACATAACTCCATGCGAAGACTGCGACAATGTTCATGAGCAGTCCCGCAAGGGATCGCCGAGAGGGTGGCTTTGCGTACGCTTTCCTCGGCTTGAGAACCTGAACGCAGTGGCGCCGAAGCTTTGGGTTCACGCCGAGCCCTACAACCGATGCGCCAACATCAACCTGGGTCATTGCCCGTGCTTTGTGAAGCGGCGGGATGGGCAGACGGAGAATGGGCTGTGAGCTTTACCGAGGACCAAAAGCGTTTGCTTGATGCGCCATTGTCGCGCTCGCACGTCAAGACCAGGGCGCAGGCTGGCCGCCAGCTCTCGTATATCGAAGGCTGGACAACGATAGCTGAGGCTAATCGGATTTTCGGGTTTGATGGCTGGACCCGTGAGACGATCGATATTCGGTGCGTGTCCGAGCGCGAACGCGAGATCGGTGCACAAAAGCGCCCCGGCTGGGGCGTGTCCTATGTCGCCAAGGTACGCGTAATCGCTCTTGGTGTAGCGCGCGAAGGCGTCGGAGCCGGCCACGGTATCGATGTTGACCAGGGCCAAGCGCATGAAAGTGCGATCAAGGAAGCCGAGACCGACGCTATGAAAAGAGCGTTGATGACGTTCGGAAATCCGTTCGGTTTGGCGCTGTACGATAAAGAGCAAGCCAATGTATCGGATGAGCAGCCGCAAGACCCGGCTTTGCGCCTGCAATACATTGCCGAATGCAAGACCAAGATCGCCAACTTCCCTGATGGCGATCCGCGCATCGGCACGTGGTGGAAGGATGAGCGCCAGGCCCGCATCGACTTTGGCCTGACGCAGGCTGACATCGACGGTCTCAAGGATCTGGTCATTGCCAAAGGTCCGAAGCAGGGGAAAGCCGCATGACCGCGTTCAAAGCTGTCTACAGCGATTTCAAGCTGGTCAAGACCAGAGGCGTTATCCAGGTGATCCTTGAAGTCCCGATCGAGCAATCTGATGCTGCTTATGAAGTGCTCGGTGGAATGCCACAGCCATCGAAAGAGCGCTGGTTTGCTGTTGCTGCCCTTGCTCCGGGTGCGGCCGACGCGAAGCCCAATCCGGAGGTCCAGCCCCGGCCGGATCGGGCTAAGCGGGATTGGCGGGATTTGCCGGCCAGCCAGCAGGCGGCGCTGCGATGCAATGACGCGACGTTCCGAGCGTTTTTGAACGAAACGCAATGCGAAGGTTGGGCTGCCAACGACGGCCTTGCTGCTGAATGCATCCGTTCAATCTGCAGAGTCGCATCGCGTGCCGAACTCGACACTAACCACAAGGCCCGCGTCATCTGGCACCAGCTCGATAGCCAATACCAGGCATGGGTAGCAAAGGAGCGCGTAGGAGCATGACCGGACAGCGCATCGTCAGACCTCCAACCGCATTTTCTGTCGCCTCGACCAAGCAGCGGCGGCCGCGGGAGAAGAACGAAAGTCACCTCTCGTTCATCCGCTCGCTCAAGTGCTGCATCTGCGGTGCTCCTGGACCGGACGCGGCTCATCTGCGAGCGGCAAGCGTGATCCACGGAAAGCGTGAAACCGGAGGGTCCGAGAAACCATCTGACAAATGGGTAGTTCCCCTCTGCCGGACGCATCACACGCAGCAGCATGGCATGAACGAACTGCGGTTCTGGGCGATGCACAATATAGAACCGTTCGGGCTCGCACTGTCGCTCTACGCGCATTCAGGGGACGACGAGATTTGCGAGAGCGTACTGAACGCTCATCGCCCACCGAAATGAAGAATTAAGGAAAGTCCGCGCCACGCCCAAGGTTCTGAAAGCGCTGTTGTGGATAGTTGGCTTGTTGGCCGTCGCCTTTGCCGTCTTTGTCGTGTGGTGGATCTGGGTTCTGAGCCACGGGCCGGTCGGCGGCATGTGCTGCGGGTTTTGAGGAGAGGCAATATGATAAAATGCCCTAAGTGTACGTCTTACCATATCAACGGTCCCACCTATCACAAGGGACCATTTGGCCAGGAAAACTTGGTCTACAAATGCATGCAGTGCGGATATTCGCGATGCGAGCGAACCGCCGATTCTGAAACTATCATATCTGCTGGTCTTGGCGCGCGTCTGCCGGACTGCGCGGCTTGCGGTAAGCAACCTCACGATGACTGCACCAATCCTGCCTGCGCCTTCCGCGAACCTCGTACAGCGGCTGGAAGTCTCGACTAGCCAAAGCCGAGGCCGGGAGTGCTTTGCGTCTGTCTGGTTATGCTGAAGGGTTGAACGATGAGCCATATGCGGAAGCCGCGCCTACATAAACGGATGTATGCCGTCTCGAAAGAAGGCCTCGGCATCATCGCGGGAACAATGGCCTATTCGCGCCGAGAAGCGATCGATCTCTTCACGCCACTAGGAAAGTGGGAAAGATACAAACGTGAAGGATATCGGACCGTAATGGCCCGGGTCGAGATCATCTCTCGCTAAGCGCTAACGAGTTGATACCAACGAAAGCCACGCTCATGACCCCAGACCTTGAACACCTCCTAGACGACCTCCTCCAAACAATGCAGCACGCGCGGCCGTTTCTCGGATCGCGCGAGCAGATGCACCGGGACGATGTGAAGCGGTTCGACGCGGTGACGGAGCGGTTGAAACTGGCATTGACGGAAAGGACGAAGCCATGAGCATCACAGAGCGCGATCGGCAGGCCGTACAAGATGGTCAAGGAGTCATCAAAAACGGGCGCTACTTTAACACCGGAAAGACCTACAACGCCGATGGCACGCTGCGCTTTGACTTCGACGCGGCGAATGCACGCAACCCATGGTTCAACGGTGACACTTTCCATGGCTACGATGATGAGGGTTGCCCTATATGGAACAAGGCCAAGGAAGGGACGAAGCCATGACCGAGAAGAATTCGCCGCTGCCCTGGGAAAAGTGGTCTGGCGGAGTTGTCGCCAGTAGAGGCAAGCAGCTTTTCGTCGGCACGAATGCCAACGCCGCGCTGATCGTCCGGAGCGTGAACGGCCTCCCCGAGGCGATTGCGGCGCTGGAGGATCTACAGCAGAAGGCTGGCGTCGTTGCAACATGGCTCAATCATTGGGATGTGCCGTTTGCTGCTGAGGACGAGTGGCGCGGCCCGACCGGCGATGGGCAACTGTTCTTCAATGCGCTGAACAAGGCGGCAGCCGCCCTCACCAAGCTGAAAGGCTGAGCCATGAGCGAGAAGCTACCGACCTCGTTAGAGGAAACCATCGACTTCATCTATGAATGCCAGAACATGGCCGATGCTACTGCAAAGGCAGAAGTGCTGTGGCCAGTCCTCCGCGCCGCTGCTGCCAGCGCGGAGCCGGTGGCGTGGGTAATTCCTGGCGACGACAACGCATATCCTGATGGATCGATCAGCGCGTGGGCGTGGCAGAACGGCGAGTTTTCCAAGCCCCTCTACACCCACCCAGCTCCTGACGCCGAGATCGTGGGGGCGCTGGAGCGATGCAGAACCGTTCTCGGCAATATGGCTCTTGAGAACGAAGGCGCGATCTTCAATCGGTGGCCGATCAACCACGAGCCTTTGCGGAATGATGCGCGCGGGTTGCTTCCGATCATTGACGCCGCCCTCGCCAAGGCCAAGGGAGGATCGCGGACATGAGTGATCAACGCAACGGCATGGATGAATGGCAGGACGCGACCAACGCGCGAATGGCAGCCGGAAACGAACCGGATTCGATGGCGGCGCTGCAAGCCGAGATCGCCAGCCTCAAGGCAAACCTTGAGCAATCCGTCGAGCACGGAGCGAAAGGATGGGCTGAAGTAGCCAGCCTCCGGGCGCAGCTCGCAAGCATATCTCGGGAGTTGGCAGACGCAAAATCAAACGTCACATATCTGAGCAATGCCGCAGAAACAGCGTTTCGTGATCGCAACTATTATTCGGCGCAGCTCGCCAGCGCGAGGAAGGCGGCAATCGAGGAGTGCGTGAAGATTGCCGAACGATTTGCTGGCGCGAATGCAGTATCGGAGCCTTACACCTCCTACATTCAAGGACGTGCGGAAGGCGCCCAAGCGGTTGCCGCCCATATACGCGCAGCCGCGTTAACTGACAAAGAAGGCACATCATGACGCGGACACTAGTAGCAACAGTCGAAAAGTTGCCAGATGGCAACGGACTCGTGTTTCCGTGGGTCGTGAAGTGCGACGGAGACATGCTGAGAAATTCAGACGGTGTTGCTCGACGGTTCATGACAGAGCGCGCTGCACAAGCGGCAGCAAAACGCGCCGGATTTAAGTTAAAGACAGAACAAGGCGAACGATGAATGTCCTCGATCTGTTCAGCAACATCGGCGGTCACGCCATCGGCATGCGAGAGGCCGGAGGTTTCCGAACCGTGCAGTTTGTCGAGATCAACGAACGACGCCGCCGGTTGCTCGCTCACCATTTCCCCGGTGTGCCGATCCACGATGACGTGCGCACGTTCTCCGGAGTACGCGCCGACATTGTTATCGGTGGCCCTCCCTGCCAGCGCACCAGCGTTGCCGCCGCTATCCATGGCAAGCGCACAGGCGAAAGCCTCTGGCCTGAAATGCTGCGCGTTGGGCTCGACGCCGGCACAGAATGGTTTGTCGTGGAGCAGCCCCCGGGGAACGCGGAGTGGGAAGCCAAAGTCACGGACGATTTGGCGCGATCTGGCTATCACAGTGCCAGAGTTGAGTTTGCGGCTTGCGACCTTGGTGCGCCTCATATCCGCAGGCGAGTGTTCATTCTTGCCCACCCCTGTCTCGCGCGACTATCGATCGCCTGGCAGGCCATCCCACAAGAGATTGACAGAATCGCGCGGGCAGCCGTTGCCGGAAACCCTTGGCATGCGGGTCCACCCCGAGATCTGCGAGTGGCTAATGGGCCTTCCGGTTGGCTGGACCGAAATGCTGCCGTCGAGGCAATTGGAGATTCCAACCCTCCCGCAATGGTCACGGCCATTGGGCGAGCAATCGCGCTAACGAACTGTCAACACAAGGATTGAGCACATGGCTAAAGCAGTGAAGACCGCCGCCGCGACTCCGAAGCAAGTCGAACTCAACCGCTGGTGCATTGAGATGGCGATGCGTTGGCCCGTGGTGACGACTTATGGCCCCACCAATGGCGTCTACAGCGCTGGCGGCGGCTTGCCGCATCACCAGGCCGACGCCGACGTGATCGGGCGAGCCAACAAGATCATGGCCTGGATCAAAGAGCAGCATTAGCAACTGGATAATGAGGACGCCATGAGAGAGGTCTTTTCCGAAACCATGGGCCATTGCCCGTTCTGCAAGTCGCTTCACGTCTCGATATGGACTGAGACGGATGGAAACTTCGCGGTGACAGACGCGTGGGTCGAGTGTGACGATTGCGGGGCGCGCGGCCCATCAGCCGACACCGAAGCTGAGTCTGCACAAAAGTGGAATGCTGCGACAGCAGCGTAAACCATCGGATAACGAACATGACCGAGCAAAAATATAAAGTCGGCTGCTGGGATTGTGGCGGCGGCGGATATTACGAAGAGTCGTGCACGTGCGGCGAGGATTGTTGCTGTTGCCTTGAGCCCACCCCACCGCGTTGCTCGACATGTCGCGGCAAGGGCTACCTGATCGTATCCGAACTCACGGACGACAATTGCGAAGACGCGGTTCCCATAACCTCGGGTTAGCGCACATGATCGAGGCCATCAGTCCTGAGGAACTGGCGAAGACGCTGGGCTGGTCGCCGAAGCGATTGCGGCGGCTGGCGAAAGAACTTGGCGCGTGCTGCATTTTGAGCAATCGTATGGCCCTCCTTCCCCGACACGTCGAGACGATCATAAAGGCGACTGAGCCATGCCCCTCAAGCTCTACAAGCGGAAAACCCGTGACGGTTTTGTCTGGCACTACCGGGGGAAGGTCGCCGAAGATTACCTCCGCGGAACTACTGGCACGGCGAACAAAGCCGACGCGGCGCGCTTTATCGCCGCGCTCGAACGAGAGCACTTCAAACGTGGTCTCGTTGGACCGCAAGACCTGACCTTCCCCGAGGCCGTCGAGCTCTATGAGAAGGCCGGCCGTGGCATGGATAAGCGGTCTCAGATGTACATCACCCGCCTGTTGCTGCATTGGAAGGATGCACGGGTGCGCGACATGACTGCCGGTGCGATCCGCCAGAGCGCAATCGACATCCACCCGAACGATAGCGGCGCGACCAGAAACCGCCAGGTGATCACCCCGACGCAGGCGATCATCAATCACTGCGCCGAGCTCGAGCGGTGCGCGCCGGTCCGGGTGCGCCGGTTCCAGTTCGAGCGGAAGATCAAAGCGCCGATCACGCTGGAATGGCTGGATACCTTCTGCAAGCACGCCGAGCCGACTATCGGCGCGCTCGCGCTGACCATGTTCGCTACCGGATGCCGGATCTCAGAGGCCCGCCGGATCGAGTGGCGAGACATCGATTTCAAGGCTCAGACGATCCTAGTGCGCGACCGCAAGACGAAGAAGCAGCGCATCGCCCATATGCCGCAGCGGTTGTTGGTGGCACTGGCGAACCTGCCGCGCGACGCCGCTCCGTTCGACCGCCCCGAGACATCGATACGCCGCGCCTGGGATGCGGCGATTGCCGCGGCTGCGGAGGCTCAGGAGAGCTTCGAGCGCCTAACCTGCCATTCATGCCGGCACGGGTTCGCCACTGCGCTGCTGCGCCAGGGCAAGGACGTGGCGACGGTCGCCAAGCTCGGCGGATGGTCGTCACCGCACCAGGTGCTCGCGACCTATGCTCATGCGATTGACGACGCGACGCTGACGGAAGGGCTGTTCGATGTGACGGAACCGACCAAGAGGAAGATCAAAAATGGGTAAGCGTGAGGTCTACAGAGATGAGGATTTCTACCTCATCAAGCGCGATGGATTTTACCACCTCATTGCGACCCACGAAGGCCAGCGCATTCGAAAAAGCCTGCGCACGAAAGATCTCGGAGAGGCCAAGATCAGGTTGGAGAGCGTTAAGCGAGAATGCCTTAGTGGCTGGAGATCGAGTTACGACGACTCGGACATGGACTGGAGGCAGGTCGCTCTCGCAGTCCACAAGAGGCATCGTCTCAGTTCTGTAGAACGCAACATTCCATTCGATCTTGACCCCGCCGAGGTCTACGAGCTGATGCATTCGACTGGCTTCAAATGCGCAGTTTCTGGTATCGCTTTTTCGAAAACGACGGTGCCCGGCCGCTGGCGAGATCCATGGGCTCCGAGCCTGGATCGAATCGAAAACCGCCATGGCTACAGCATCGACAATGTTCGCGTCGTTTGCCTGATCGCGAACACAGCGATGAATTCTTGGGGATACGACACGCTGTTACGATTGGCGCGAGGGGTTGCGAGATCGGCGGTCGTCGTAGCAAATGAGGAGACATCTACAGCGCACGTACAGCACGCGGAAACACACGAAACTTCTCAAGTTATTGATTTTAAACAACTATCAAAATAGGCAAAGACCCGTCCGGGGGGTCTTTCGACCCTCCTGGCACAATGAAATTCCATTGTAAAAACAATGGACAGAGCAGCCAGCGCCTCGCCGATCGGGGCCAAAAGAGGGTGAACATGACCGGAACAGATCAGAAAATTCGCACGCCAGCAGCACGCAGCCGTTCTGGCCCCGTTCGCTTCGAGCTGATCGACAAGGACGGCATTCCGATCAATGCGAATGGAGGTATCCGATTCTTCGTATCCGCAACCGACGCGGCTGCGTACGCTCGCAAGCTCTGGCCCGATCAGTCCCAGGACGAAGATCGGACCGGCCGCGGCTGGGACATCCAGGTTATGGGAGCGGATCGATGAGCGTGATCAAACTGCACCCGAAAGACTACGAGGCGCTCATGGACACGCTCGCCGCCCCGCCCGAGCCGAACGAGGCGCTACGCCGGTTGCTGAACAACGAGACCGTTCTGGACCGCCTGCGTGGCGTTCAGGCGCAACCCGGCACGCCAGAGACGGATGCAGATCCACGCAATCACCAGGAGGCAGCATTGAGCGGCGATAGTCAGTGGCAACCGATCGAGACGGCACCGAAGGATGGGGCTCCCATCCTGGCATATACCCCTGACGGGTTGAATGGACCCGTTCAAGCTGTCGTCTACTGGTACGTGCATAAAGGCGAGCGATTTCTGGAAACTGATATTCCAGAATTCTACCGGAGAGAAGAATGGGAGCACTCATGGTGGGAGGGCGCTGGCTTCAGCCCATTTCGTGCCACCCACTGGATGCCGCTGCCGGCTCCCCCGGTGGCAATCTAACCACAGATCGCAAGATGGGCGGCATGCAAGCCAACGTCACCGAGGGCTCAATCTCTCCCGAGGGTAGAGACCTGTGCACCTGCCGCCCAAAGTTTTTTTACCGTAGTTGGGCTCAACTGACAAGGCAGAGCCGCATGGAGCGGCAGGAGGCAGGAATGGCGAAGGTCATACAGGTGATTGAGGTGGAAGAGAAGCGCGGCAAAGGGATCGTCGGAGATCCCGTGCGCTGCGTGATGCAATACTGGTCGTTCGACGGCGAGCTATTGGCCGAGAACGATCCGGTCATTTCTGACCGGCCGACGCAATCAATCATGGCGGCTGACCAGTTCATTCGAGACACATGCAACCGTCAAGGCGCCGTGAGGGTCGCGGGGAGCACGACCGGCCCCGAAGATCAGCGCTAGGGCAAGATTAACGCAACCGAGGAGCGACAACGTGAAAGCACAGACCGAAAAGACGATCAATATCGTGAGGGGCAAGAATCTTGTCGGGAAGGCCGAACAGGCCGACGTCAACAGACTTCTGGAACACATCGACGCCCTCGAAATGTTCTTGGACGAAGGAGACCAAGACGACATGTTCGGCACCGAAGGTTGGCGTCATCGACTTGGCATTGATTAACACAATCTCTCCCGACGCTTCAGTTCCCGTTCGACTGCTTCCCGAACAAAGTCCGTTCGATCTTCCCCGTCTTGCCGGACGGCATCAATCCGGGCAAATGTGCCCTCCGGAAATCTGGCCTGCATATCTTCGGCCCACATTTTTTTGCGTCCCATGCCGATTTTTCTCATATGAGGTATTGACGATGCCACAAATATCTCATATGATTTATCTATCGTCAAGCCAAGGAGCAAATGAATGCGCAAGATAGAACAAGCCGCCCTCGCTCATGCGGCTGCCGAACTAAAATACCAGCGGAGCCAAAAAGCCAAAGACGATCTCGCCGCCGACATTGCCCGCCGCAATCGCCTTACGATTGCCCAAGGCCATTCTCTTAAGTGCGGGATCTTGCGATGTCACCCGGAGTGCCGGAGGGGGTCCAAGTGACCCCCTTTCAAAAGAAGGAGCTACTGTCCCTACACTACCGCGCTGTCAAGGCTGCACAAGCTTACGAAGCAGCTACTCCAGGGACGCAGACCAAGCGAACCAAAGAGATTGCGTGGGAACGGGCAGAGCAAGCATTCCGGAAAGCAGTGGATAACACCTTGAACTAATGTGCATGGAGCATAACGCGATGTTGAACCAAATGCCTTGGGCTGTCGCCAAGACCGAACGAAGAGACGGTCGATTCCAGTATTCAGGGAATGTCTATTACTACCACGACACAAAGGCCGAAGCAGAAAAAACCCGGAAATGGTTGCTTACGCAAGATAGATATGCCGGCGAAGTCGAGTATAGACCGGGTGAGTGCAATCGACTTTGACCTTAAAGACGAGATAACACAATGCTGGATCTTGAACCAATCAAAGCGCGGCTTGCTGCCGCTACCCCAGGGCCATGGCATTCGTGCCCGGACGGAGGCTGCAAATGCACGATGATCATGTGCGATGATTACCCTGTCGCCGAGGTCACGAAAGGCCCGTGGGGAGACACATATCCCGCGCTGCGGGTCGTCGGAGGCAGCATCGACGGCAAAGCAGAAGCCTATCTAGAGCGGATTGAATATGGGCACGTGCCTGAGGCCGAAGCTTTAGCAAACCGCGCTTTCATCCGGGAGGCCCCGGCTGATATTTCCGCGCTGATCGCCGAAGTCGAGCGGCTTCGCTCAGCTATGCCTTAACGACCAGGAAACGCGACTATGACCGAAAAAGAACGCGCTGAGCTTCGCCGACTGGTTGCAGATTACATGCACAGCGAGGGCTGCTCCTGCTGTCGCGACATCAATGCGCACGAGGAGCATGCGGCGGCGCTGGCCAAGATCCTGAAGGTTCCGGCCTACGCTGACGGAAGCGGCTTTGATTTCTATCAGTTCAGGACAGACCAACGCTAACGGCAAGACAACGAGGGACGACATGAGCTATCACTGGCTATGGCTTTTCTACTTCGTGCCACCGATCGGCGCGATGTTCATCAAACCGCAGTGCGCGATCTACAATCGTGTTTGGCTGTTCAATCTGGTAAGCCTGTTCTTTTGGCCGATCCTGATGCTCATGATGCCGTGGAGAACAAACTGATGTATTCGCGACCGAGCACGTTTTCTGGCATGAGCGTCCAGATTATCGATGCGCAGCAACAGCGCCGCACCGAGCGCGACGTGCGCGGCCCGTGGGTGCGCCCGAAGGTGCCGAACAAGCTCACCGGGCGCTGGGGCACTAGACGCATGTGGAAGCGCCGCAACCCGCCTCATCACGTCATGCTCTACCGCGAGCCGGCCGACGTTCTCGTGCTCCACGGCCGCACGATCATTGCTACGCCCGCGCAGGCCGATGCGCTGCGACGGCATGCCCATTCGCTTTAACATCACAGGAGCGCACAATGCCAACAACGTCCCGCATCATCGTCGGAACCCTCTGCGCGATCATATCCCCGTTCATTTTGTATGGGCTTCTGTTCGTCGTCGGGGAGACGGTCGATCACTTCACGCCATAACGCTGAGTTAAAGCCGTGAACCCTGAAAACGCCTTGATCTATCGTCGTGTGCGGCCGATCGACAAAACCAGAGTCGTGGTTGAAGAGAAGTGGGATCTGACCCATCCCGATTGCCCCTTTATCCGCAATCCTTGGTCAGATTTCATAGGGCCTCTCGGCAATCGCGGATATCGAAACGTCGTGATGTCGAACCAGGAATTTGAAGCGGCCGACATTCCGTTGAAGTCGCCGAAATGAGGAGATAAGGCCATGGCTGACGACATGACGGACAAGATGAACGAAGCGATAGAATACAATCGCGATCGAGCCGAGATCGAAGAGCTGAAGCGGAAGCTTGAAATTCTCGTCGAGACGCTACCGGATGGTCGCGTAAAGCTCATCCAGGAAAATAGCTTGCTCCTGTCTCAACTTGCGAATTGCAACAAGGAGATCAAGCGACTTCGAGAAGAACTGCTTCGCTACGCCGAAAATGTGTCTTAATAACCCATCACGGCTTGATGTGCTGGGCTCCGAACAGGCCAGCGAGAAGGCCTACAGCTCCGATCCCGGCCCTGATCATCCAGTTGATCACAGACGCCCCGGTGTTCCATTGAGCCTGCCTCAGCTCGACCTCATCAATCCGCTTGAACGCGGCGGAAAGCTTGTCAGTGAGATCGCGGTTGGTCTGCTTGAGGTCGGCGATCTGTTCATCCTTGAGATCGCGGATCTCCGATCTGATGATGGCCTTGATGTCGTCGACGGACGATTGCCATGCGCGCTCCAGCCGCTCGGTGTGTCCCTCAAGCGATGTCAGGCGGGCGAGCATATCGGGGATCCGCTCAGTCATTCGTTCGTCCGTCATGACAGCGCCCTCGCGGCGCCTTTACGATGCCTTAACTCTCTGCGTGTCATTCCGATCCAAGCCCTCTCGGAGGTTGCCGCCTTCGCGGGGGTCAGGATCGGCCCAGCGCAGCAACGCCGGGCCGGTCCGCCTATCGTTTGATGATCCGGGCGACGTTCTCAAAGCCGCGCTTAGTGAAGTAGAAGCTGATGACAAGGTTGGCCGCTACCAGCGCCCAGCCGGCGAGCGGATCGGTGGTGCCGAGCCCGAGCACCTTGTCCCAGATCAGAAGCTTCGCGTAATAGACCAAGGTTACATAGGCGAACAGCTTCTCAATTTCCCAAGGGTGACCAATCTCGGCGATCTTCAGCGCCGTTGTCTGCTGAATTTCAAGCTGCTGCGCCGCGATCTCGGCGGCAGCTAGATCAGCCGCGATCTTGGCATCCGTCGTTCCGGCCTGAAGCTTGGCCTGATATGCCTGGATCAGGCCCTTGATGACCGGGCCACCGAGAAAGCTGATGATGGTCATCCACATGGCCTATCCCCAATAGACCATGGCGCCGCAGATCGCGACCAGGAGCCACACAACGGCGATCGTATTCCCTCCGACGAATGAGCCCGAGCTCGGCGGCCGCATCATGTTCGCGAAAACCACGCATCCGGTCCAGAGCAGAGCGCAAGTCAGAGCGAGGGCGAATAGGACTTTCATCAGCGCCCCCACCCGTTCTTCCTGGCGAGATAGTACCAGCCCTCGGAAAGAGCCGAGCATCCAGCCCCGAGAATGATGCAGGTGATCTGCACCACGTCAGGATCGGTCAAGATGTCTGGTTTGATCGTGAGCCCCGCGCTGATTAGAGCCGCGCCGAAATACCGGAGGAGGATTCGCGCGAATGGCGCGATGTTGTCCAGGTTCATTTCGACACCACGGCCTTGAGCGCCGCTGCCTTTGCCTCGATCGCCGCGGCTTCCGCCTTGAGCATCTGGACATAGGTCTCCGCGCCGTGCCACCAAGACACGAATTTTTCCTTGAAGTGCCAGACCAGCGCGCCGCCAGCCAAGCCCCCGATCGACGCCGCGAACAAATCAGCCATTGTGGCGGTCCTTCTTGAAGAAATCGAGCCAGCGTTTATGCTTCGGCTTGGGAACCTCGACCGGAGCAGGTACGGGCGCGGTGATAACTGGCGCGACGTGATGCTGGATTACCCGGTGCTGCTTGACCACGGGCGCTTTGGCGACCGGGATTGAGGCGCAGCCGCCGAGGGCCAGATAGAGAACGAACAGCAGCTTTTTCATTTCTTGCCCCCAAAGAGCGCCTTGATGAAATCGAAGATGATCTCGAGCAGCGACGGTTTGGCCGGCTCGATCGGCGTCAGGACAACCCCGGTGAAGGTAATGGTCGGGTCAATTGCCATCATCGCCTTGAGCAGGCCGGCGCAGCCGAGCTGCTGATCCACGACGTTCGGGGCATAGATCCCGTCCCGGATATACTTCCCGGAAACGTACTGGTTGGTGCCGGACCAAACGTAGGGCGACGGGACGCCCTTGTTGGCGTATCCCAGCCCGTTATATTGCTCGAGCAGGGTCAGCGCCCCACCCGCGCTCCAATCGCCCCAGCGGGCGGCGTGAGGAGGGCAGTTGACCAGGGCATCGATTGCCGCGGCTTCCCAGTTCTTGAACGGACCTCGACCTGCCGGGACATGGATTGAAACTTTGTTCCAGGGGTCGCCCTGGGCCAGGGAGCCCAACCAGCTCTGCGAACTTTCCCGCTCGTGGATGACCGCGATCACGAACCAGGGAACACTCGTGGCTTTCTCGACCGCCTGATAGTGGGATTTAGCCGCAACTAGGCGCTTTGCCGCATAGCCGAAATCGCGGGTCAGCTTGGCTGAAGCCCAGCGCTTGGCATTCGCAGCGGTCAGAGCCTTCAAATCGGCCATTGGTCGGTCTCAATTGGTCGAGATCGACACTATCAAGGCTGCGTTTTGGAATGATTTTCCCGAAGATTCACCCTATGATTGTCTCATGAGAGCAAAGTCATTCCTGTTTGCCGTGGTCCTCAGTGCGCTTTATCTCGGCGTCGCGATCAGTGTCGGCCTCTGGCGTCCAAAGGCCGAGCCCGATCACCGCGATACGTCCGTTCAGGCGTGGTGGAAAGACGTCGAAAGCCGCCTTCCTAAATGATCCTCATGATCCGGTTAGCAAGGATTGTCGGCTGCATGTTGAAGTGAGCCCCTCCGCCTGTGTTGGACGATGTAACACCAATGTTATTGTTGGCAGAGAGGGACGTTATCCCGTTCCAGTTAGATGCCGATACGGGAGCAAGATTCCCTGATGAACCTGCGAAACCAGATCCGATCGATCCGGGCGTCGCTGCAATATTCTGGCTGCTGGTAACGGTAATCGAATTGCTCCCCGATGACGAGATACCGGTCGGCAATTCTCCGAGCGTGAGCGTATGGGCTGCCTCACCACCAGCGCCGCCGATGGAATTGCGCACACTCGCGAGCGGACCATTTGTTAAGCGGTTCGGGTCACCACTTCCACCGAACACATCCGGACACGCCACAACGCGCCCGCGACAATCTGGGATATTGAAGGTGGTCGAGCCATCGCCCGCGCCGAATGTCGTTCCCATCAGGGAAAACAGCGCCGAATATGTCGTCCGGGAGATCGGGGCACCATTCAGGAACGTAAAGCTCGAATTTGGCGTGGTCGGAAGCCAATATTCAATGCTGGCGGCCAACGGGATATTGTATGGGTTCCCATAGAAGCCTTGCAAATAGAACACGCCATCCGTGTTATTGTAGGTCGCAGTGTAAGGCGTTCCCTGGATGATGGTGCCGGCCAACAGATCGGCATTCGGTGCCGAGCGCAGTGGTTTCGCCCCGAGGCTATCGACGTTCAGCGTGCAGGTTCCAGCGTTGGTCACATGCGGGGTAAACGCGATCATCTGCCCGTTCAAATGAGTCAGCGTGTCGAAGACCTGATAGCTCGATACGGTATAGGCCGACGAGGTGCCCGCCGTGACGATCGCACCAGCGATGTCATCGCGATATTTCGAGGTCGCCGCCATCATCCCGCGGGCGGAATCGTTGATCGAGCTCGGAAGCTGGCCTTCCGCCCAATTGATCGTGGAATCCGCGCTGGCGTTGGTGTTAGCCGTCTGTGACCATTTGTATAGCGTCATGAGAGCCCCCTGGCGAAGATCGGCTGGCGCGCGGCGAGGGCCTGGCGCAGTCCGGAAAGGTCAATTTGTGGCCGCTGCGGTGCGAAGATCGGAACCGGGGCCGGAACTGGATCGGTATAGGGTTGGATAGCCGGACCTGGCCCACCGGGGGCGCGTGCCTGCGCGAAGATCGGCGCTGGCTGTTGAGGAGCGGTCGGCTGCGGAGCCTGTGGGGCGGCGGCGGGCTGGGGAGCCGCTGCTGGCTGGGAAGCGGCTGTTGGCGAGGCCACGCCGGCCTTCTTTGCCATCATGGCCTGCAAGCCCTGCGCAGTGGTCTTGGCAAGCCAGGGATTGGCTTTCAGCGCGAGCGGGCCGAGCACATCCCCAGCGTTGGCGCTCGGATCGGCCTGCAGAATTTTGACAGCCCCTTGCGGCCCCGCAAAATGTGCGAGGTATTTAGTACCGTCCGTGACAGGAAGCCCGTTCTTGGCTAGGATCGCGGCATTGTCGTTCGCATACGCATCCGCCATTTCGCCAGCGAGCTTCGGATCTGTCTTGAGCGCCAGCAATTCATCATCGCTTTTGCCCTGGGCAAGATCAGGCCGATGCTGGCGGATCATGTCGATCCACGTCCCATTGATGAACCCAGCCGGACCCGAGGCCGACGAACGATCATTCGTTGCGTTCGGATCGCCGCTACTTTCAGCCTGAATCACGGAATCGGAATAGCTCATGGATATCGACCTTCCACCGCATCAATGGAAATCGGATAGGCCAAAGCCGCACGAACCGATTTTTGGGCCGGGCTTGCCGAATGCTCTCGCCTATGCGGTTGGATGGATTGCAACGGTCGCACTCCTCTACCTGCTGCGCCGCTGATCTGCGATCGCAGGATTGGAAACGGCTAGGCCTCCATAAGCTCCTCGAGTCATATTCCGCGCAATGCCCTGCACGAATTGGATGCGAGCCACCGTGCGGTTCACCATGTCCCGAAGCTGATGAGCTGAGATATTGCCGCCATTCTGCAACAGGATATTTGCTACCTGTCGGCGTACTTCCGCAGTATTACCGGTGAGATGATTGCGGCCAGCCGCGAGCGCATTATGCACTGCGCCATGATAGTTTCCGGCCGCGATGTTGCCGACCATACCCATTAAGTGCGGATCGACGCCCATGGCTTCGGCGTCGGCAAGGTTCATATCCGTTTTGGAGCCACCGAGAGCCGCATTGCGAGTCTCGAACATGGTCATTTCGCGATTGATCCGACGTTGCATCATCGGATTGCCTGGCGCCATCGCGGCAGCCTCTTCCTGAAATGCGTCGTTAGTCAGAGGTCGCGCCTTATTGGCGCCGATCGGCGCAGTCTGCGCCTGCTCGATCAATGGATCTGCATAGCCCGTACGGAACGCGCGCTGACCGGCTTGCGATTGGCTTTGGAAGTTCGGGATAGTGTCTTCTGGGCGCCCGCGCTGCGCCGCTTGACGCCCAGCGTCAATCGCCTCGATATCCTGCGATCTCTGGCGGAAGTTGGCGTTGGCCTGCCGATATCCGGGACTAGCCGCTTCCATGCTGGCATCGAGCTCGCGCACAGCTTGTCCGATCAATCGAGCTCGATTGCCGTTTCCGCTTTGCCGTGCACTTTGTGCTGCATCGGCCATATCACCGCGAATGCGTTGGACAGCTTCGAAGTCATTGGGGCTGACACGTGCTAAGCGCTCGCGGAATGGCCGCAAAGCCCCTTCAATGCTGTCATTCGGCGCTTGCAACGTCTGGCCGGGACCGGTTCCAATCGTCCGATCGATGGTATTGATGGCTGGCACAACATCGACTTGTCCTGCGCCACCTCGGACAGCCCCGTACTCTGTATCCGCTGCCGCATCTCGAGCCGTAGTCATGGCATTGCGGGTTTGCGCAGCCGTTTGTGGCGACTCAAAGCCTTCCGAGAGGGCGTTGACAACACGGCGCCCCTGTCCGGCCTGACGACCCTCCAGCGCATTCACGATGGCCGTTCGCCCTTCGCCCGGTCCACTCGCTGCCGCGCGCAGCATGCGCTGCCCAGCATTTCCCATGGAGTCGGCGAGCGTGAATTGCGGTTGCCCCTCATTCGCGGCCTGTACCGTATTCAGCGAGAGGTCATCCGGCGAGACGCCGCTCTCATGAATGGCGCGCGCCACCTGTCCTTCAGCATACCCGGCAGGATTGAACCGAGCTTTCAGATTGGCGAAGATCGGGGCAGCGACACCTCCGGCGAGCTTGCCTCCAAGAAAACCAACGGGGCCGGCAATGAGGCCGGATGCGCCACCCTTTAACGCATTCGTCGCGCGCTCCTGCAGGCCATTACCTTCATTGGCGCCAGCGGCTGCGCCAAGCCCCGCGGCATCCGCCGTCGTGGCGCCAAGCCGAGCCAATCCGCCTGCATTCGGAGCCAAGAAGCGACCGGCCGTTATGCCGGCATTGGCGAGTCCCATGCCGGCACCCGCACCTCCAAGAACCTCAGCCGCCGTCCCGAGCGCGCCAGTGTTTTTCCTGGCATCACCCATGATCTGATCTTCGCGCGCCTTGGCGTAGTTGTAGCCTTCTGCCGGATTGAACGTGCCGCGCTTGATCATCTCCAAGGGGGTCTGAAGACCGGCAAGGATAGTGCTATCGGCGCCGAGTGTCGCACCATGGACGAGGCGGCGGGTTAGACCTGCGCCTTCGTCGCCCCCTGCAGCCTTCACCGCCGCGATATCAGATTGCGCCGCTTGCTGATATTTGTCTGGCGCAGGTACGTTGGTGCCATCACCAACTGCCTGCGTCATTACCTTGTTGATGGTGTCGTGATCGGTTCCGTCTGGAAAATCAATCGTGACGCCGCTGGGACCGTGAACCGTGATGGTCATTTCGGCTGTAGTCCATTATCAGGAGTCCAGACGTAAGCACCGGCTGTAGGAGCCGCCGAAGCGTTCACCTCTGCTGGCTTGCTTTCCCCGCGCAATGATTGACGGACATGCTCAGGCGCAGAAAGCGCGGCCTGCATCTCCTTGCGCATCGTCTCGATTACGGCCTTATATGCTTCTGGCCCCTGCGCCTTGTTGAGCATTTCATAAGCATGCTCGCGCATAGAGTCGGTTGGAACTCCAGTGGGAGACACTGCGCGTACGTAGGCATTAACGAGTGAATTGGTCGCGGCTACGAAGCTGGCAAGCTCGGGGCTGCTGGTGCCTGTCTGATAGGCTTGCACCATCTTGTTCCACGGTACCCAATCACTGCGTGGAACCTTCTCGGACGCCATCAGCGCAATCGGAATCATGCTGTTGGCTTCATTCGCGGCAAGGCTTATGTTCGCCGCGCGTACGCCGACCGTACGCTGACCAGCGAGTGCGCCAGCCTGCTCATTGAAGGTGTTCACAATATCTTTGGCACTGAGGCCGGCGTCGTGAGCCTGCTTAGAAATTTCTTCGCGGATCTTGACGATATTTGCCGCGCCCTGCGCCCCACGTCCAAGGTTTTGCAGAACAGTCTTGTCGCCCGCAAGATACTGTGAGGCCATCGCCTTCACTGTATCGTCGCTCAGTGTCGCCTCGCCGCCTTCTTGGTTCTTGTGCAAGACCGAGACGGTACCATCTGGATTCGTTTTGACAATCTCGCCACCCCGCCCGAGAACTGTCGGCGCATTCGGGTCTTTCTTCTGGGCTTCCGCAGTACGCAGATAGGCCGGATCAGCCGGTCCTCCGGGAATCGGCCGCAAGCCATTATCTGTCTTTTCAAAGCCAACCGGGATCTTATCATCAGGCTCGTAAGCACGCTCGACCTTGTTAGTCTGCGGATTGTAGATATAGCCGCTACCAAGAGCGGTAGGAGGCTTCGGCGCACCGAATTTCTGATCAACTAAAGTCTTCAGCATTTCGGAATTGCCGGGTTGAACGGCAGCAATAGCGATTTGAGGATCGACGCCCTTAGCGATCAGTGCCCGCGCAGTCAGATTAGATTGTGCCGCCGCCTGGGTGCGCGGATCGTCATATTGTCCACGAACAGCACCGAGCAGAGAGCCGCCATGAGAAATGCTGGCGAGCGCATCGGCGGCGCGGTTGAAGAAATTCGGAGCGGCTGATGAAGCCGCAGGCGGCGCAATCTGCCCCGTCGTAGGACGTGCATTCGCCGGAATTGACGCATCATTTCCCGACGTCTCATAGTCTGACGCAAGGCCAACGCGCGGCATCATATAGTTTCCGATCGCCAACGGAGATGCCGGATCAGAATCGCTATTGTCCACCTGGGTAGGCGCTGGCGCAGATCCTCCCGAGGCAGGCAGCATCGGCGGCACGCTCATAGCTGAGGTCAACCACGGCGGCGTCTGCGGTGCTGGGGCGTACGTCGATGGATCGAACGAAGTACTATCAAATGTGCGGCCGGACGGAGTGAACGGCTGCGGCGCATTTGGTAGAGCGTTCCACCGATCATTAAACGAATCAGATGGCGCGCTGAGAGGCGACGGGACTTGAGCGCCCGCTAACCAAGACGGCGGCTGAGACGCATAAGTGGCCGGATTATAGACATTTTGAGCGTTCTGCTTCAGGAAGTCGAGCAGCCCGCCGCTGTCATTCTGAGGAAAGAGCGCGTCAAGCAGGCCCATTAACGTGCCCCCATCGCAACCGCCTGATCAGTCGCAATCTTGTAATCAACGCGCTTGAGGCCGCCGATCTCCATAACCGCTTCTGGCTTGTCTTTCTCGACATCATCCGCCATTAGCCCGATATGGACTGTCGGCAGCCCGATATAGCGGTAGCGATAGACCGGAGTTCCGTCGAACAGCGTCCCCACCTGCTCGATGTCCTCTTTGGCCCGGCGATCGGATAACAGCCCGAGCATGCCCATGATCCCGGAAGCGCCACCCGCCGCCGCTTGGCCCATTCCTGCCGCAGCCGACGTTCCGCCGGCTCCGGAGGAGAATAGGCCTCCAATCCCGGTGATATCCTGCAACAACGATGGGGTGTTCTGGCTGTTGCTCGTCCCGCTCGAGTTGGTTCCGAGCGCGGCTAACGGAATGCCGATCTGCGCGAGCAAACCGAGGTTTGACGACGGAATCGACTTGGCGAGTTCCTGCGCCGTTATGACCTGTTGCGGTCCCCAATTCTGGGCGGTGTTGGCCTCGCCGGCCGCACCAATGCCCGCTACCTTGTTCGCGTTGGCCTGCGTGTTCATCCCGGTCAAAGCCGAGGTCGTGGTGTTCCCGGCGTTGTAGAGGTTGTTCGCCGCGCCCTGCTGGTTCTGGACGTTCTGATTGTATTGCGCCGTGATTACCGGGGCGAGGCCAGCAGTGAGACCCTGGCCCAAGGCTTTCTGATTATAGCCGCTCATGTCCCGACCCGCCGCGGCGAACTGGCCGTTCACCCCGGTCGTGATCGAGTCCTTGAGGGCCTGGAGTTGATCGCCGATCCCCGGCGTCTGCATCGGGTCGTAGTTCGTGTTCGACGCAAGTGGGTTGGTAGCGGCGTAGTAGTTCTGATAATTCTGGTTGACTCGGCCGGCTTCATTCGTCGCGCCGCCGCCGTTCAAGAGACTATTCGCCACTCCTCCGATCGAAGAGGCATAGGGATTCCCGGCCTGACCGTTAGCCGTCAACTGATTGATCGCGCCCTGTTCCGGTGAGGTTACGCCAACGTTCGGGATCAAGCCCTGAAGCTGACCAAACAACCCATTGACCGCCGGCATAGCCGGTGCCCACGGGCTGCTCTGGCTCTGCTGGGTGGTGGTGGAACTGCTGCTCCCCATCAGGCGAAGTCCTTTTCCATGATGGCGTATTGTGCACGATACCCGTTCAGAACCCGTTCCCAGGCTTTGCGGCCGATAATCCGCATCTTTGAACAGCCCTCAGCCTTCGCGTAGGCCTCGATCGGCTCGATCAGATGCAGCCATCGGTCCCGGTTTGTGCCGGAGCAGGCAACAATGAGGCACGTCTTGGTTCCATTCGCGATCGCGAGCTCGGTGGTGGCGGCCGCCTCGATCGTCGTTCCGTTCCAGGCCAACCAAAGCAGTTGCCTGCCTTCCAGCACATCCCGCTCGATCTGGGCGAAGTCGCTCAGGTTGGTGCGTTCGATTGCCCTTCGGATCAGGTGCTTGCACGCCGGCCAAACCCTCGCCGTCGTAGATCCTGGCTCGATGCAGAGCAGATCAACCCGTGATGGCGTATTTGAAGATGCGGTCGGTTTGGACATTGTTCGCATGGGTGAAGGTGAACGAGCCATTTGAAACAGCGCTCAGGTACATGGTGCCGTTGCCGAGCTCCGTCGCAGCGTTTGCCGTGGTCGGGATCGGGATCACCACTGACCCGGCAGAACAGTTCTTGTCAGAAATGGTGGTGCTCGCGGCACTGGCAGCCAAGGTGAGCGTTCCGGTGGCATTTGACCGGCCGGCCCCAAGCTGCTGTAGCGCCAGAATGACCTTCTTCAGGTCGGTTTCGGTGATCGCCGGTAGGTAGACCGTCACCGTTTGCCCCCCGGAATGAAATCGGGGACGATCCCGGCGGCAAACGACCAGTTCGTACCGGCCGGCATCCGAATTTGAAAACGCGCATATCTCGTATCTCTGCGGATATCGATCTTGCCAATCCTCGACAGCCCCATTTCGGAGGTCTGGATCGATGCGGCCTGTTGGGTATCGCGATAGGACAGCTTCCCGTAGACGGTCGGCGCATCGGTGATCGGGCGGAAACCGCGCAGGTTCAGCCGGTCCTCGTCCCCGCCCTGCTCACCGGTCAGGATCGTTGCTTCCATGTTTGAACCGGCGAAGACGCCGAGGATATTCGAGGTGTCGAACTGGCCGAGTTGTGGCTGCACCGCACTCGGGTAGGAATCGAGCGGGAGCGTCATCGCGTCGATGCTGCTCGAGATCGCGTCCAACTGCTCAAGGGTGATGCCGGATTGAGAAATGCCGAGCAGGAATTGCCCGGAGGAAGAGACCGGGAAGAACTGATCCAGGAGGTAATCGTAGCCTAGAAGCTTGTCGTATCCGCCAGCCGCACCGGCCACCGATTTGTAGGCCCAATAGACCCGGGTTGAGCGCGGATCTGCTGCGCCCATGAAGAGCTGAAGATTGCCCTTGTCGAGATCGGAGAGGAAGGTGCGATCTACCCGTTCCCGCCCGATCGGTTGCGGCGGTGAGCCAGGAACGATCTTGTGGAAGCCGTTCGAGGCATAGAACAGGATGTTCTCGCCGGCTCGGATGATCGAATACGGGCCATAGAGGCCCTTGTCCTGGGCGATCCGATCGATCTGGAAGATGTACGGCGCGCCGGCTACATAGGCCATAGATCGGATAGAAGTGTCTTGGAAGATCACCCCGGATTGCGTGCCACCGGCGATCCCTCGGACAATGCCACCATCCGGGAAGTCCTGGAAGTCGGCGCTATTGGTGCCGACCGTCCAGCTCGTCGCAGAGTTGAAATCGTTCAGACCCGACCATTGAATGCGGTACGGGGTCGAGAGCAGCCCGGAGAGCACCAAGAACCGGCCGATGACGCTGATATAGGCCGCCTGCGGGGGTGAACCCAGCGCGTTCCCGAATGCTGTCGAGGACGACAAATCGAAGACCTGCAGAACGTTGTTAGCCTGGGTCGCGAAGACCAAATTGCCAGTTTGGGCGAACTGCCATTGCGCGGTGGAGGACAGGGCCGCATAGCTCCCGCCGGCTAACGAGACATCAGTCCAGCTATAGTCCGTGTTGTTGAGCTTGTAGAGCTTCGTTGACGTTCCCGCGAACACGGTCACGGCCCCGCTGGATGGGCCGCTCGACGAGATCGCATAAAATGCCCCTCGGCATGGGGCTGGGAGCGTCTTGGTGTATGGCGCATTGCTCGGAAATGGCCCATAGCCATCCGCGCGCGGAATCACGTTCAGGATAGTGTTGACCTGTTGCGACTCGTAGTCGCTGGTATCGGGATTCCATGGTCCGTATTTAAGCATCAGTGGACCTCAGGAGGTGAGATTTGTTGCGCCGGATCATTGCTCCATGTCGTCGAGGGAAGACCGGCCGGCGTCCATGTCGATGACGGGAGTCCGCTCGCGCTCCACGCCCCAGATGGGCCAACCGACCATACCCAATTGATGTGATCCCGGTTGTAATGCGTATCGAAGCCGGTCAGCGCGTAGGATGTCCCGAGGACAGCGATTTGCGTCGCGAAGACGATGGATTGTCCTGATAGCGCGAATATCCCGTTGCCAAGCGCGGCACCAGATCCACTGAACGTGACCGATTGACCCGATAAAACATAAGGGGCTGAAACAGCGTTGATGCTGACGGCAAGCGGAGCCGCATTACCGGTTTCAGCGAAAGAGACGGTAGTTGCAGTCAGACTTGGTGATAGGTTAGCGGCATAACCCGTCAGGATATAGCTTGCGACCGTATCGGGAAGAGAGATCGAGAACACCACGCCTTGACCGCTTTCGGTGAAGCTGCCGAAGCTCGCCGATAATACGGAATTGCCGGCGGCCGGAAGCTGACCGATAGCAAGATGACCAATGGCGTCGAAGATCATCAGTACACCCCGGCATTGTGCAGGGCGGTGTCGGCGAGGCCAGCATAGGCGTCAGCTCCGGTCGTGTTCCAATGGGTATTGTCTGACTGTCGGTAGCCTCCTCCCGATGTTAGGCTGTCGCCATTGGCGCCAGCATAGATCCCGGCCGGGTTGTTCACTGCCGCCGCTTGTGCCGCTGCAACATTCGAATCTGTCAGATTGTTGATGTAGGTCGAGATCGCGATCAGGATTGGGACGCTTGCCCATTGCGCCCGGATGCCGTCCGTGATGACGCTGGAAAGCGCGGCTGAATATTGAGCCTGTGTCGTGTTGCCGTTATTGCTTTCGCCCTGCTGCCAATAGACAAACGACGGAGTGAGACCCCTTGACGCCAGTCGTTTTGCAGTCACAGCGAAACGAGCGAAATTGCCTCCGCCGGTGCCGATGGATGGATTTTGCCAATCGTAGACATTCGAGCCTCCGACTCCGATCGGGACCAGGATAACCGGCCGGGTGATGCTGCGTGCCTTGATCTTGTCCGGCAGCCTGGTGAACCAGGAGCCGGTCGGCCATGGATTGCTTGGCAGGTTCGGATGATAGCCGGTACATCCGAGCAATGGATCTGATGCCTGATAGGTCCCACCGTTTCCGATATTGAAGTTGTAGGCCGTGCCGCCGGTCGGCGAATAGGTGCCATTCACGCAATTGGTCGAGAGCGACTGACCAACGAGAATCCCGACAATGGGATTACTCAGCGTCGAGACATCAACGGGTGTTTTTCCGTTGGTGTTGTTCCAGTCTTGAACGGTCTCGTTGGTCTGTCCTCCCGTCACATTCGGGATGAGAGGCGCCAGACTATAGGGGTCGTTCATCACCGCTGGAGCTTTCCCGAGCAGGAGGCCAAACATTATCCGTTCACCGTTCCGACGATGCCGGATAGCGTCGCCGGCAAGTTAGTTCCGATCCACGTCTGCGTCCCGGTCCCCCAGCCGATCTCGATCCACGTCAGGAAATGCCTTCCAACCCCTGGAGTACCAGCATAATAAGCAGTTGTGGGGAGTGACCCTGAGCTCGCGATCGCATTCGCGGTAATGAACATGGAGCCGCTGCTTGCAGTCGGAACCACATCTATCCCGATACCAACAGAAACATTGCACGTAACGGTCGTGACGACCGCAGCGGATACGATTGCTTGAACCAGGCGAGCCACGCAGCAGACATAATCAAGTTGGTTTGCCGTGTTTCCGTTGGCCTGGCGCCACGTCGCTGTGCTGTAGGCCCATGTCGAGGCCGGATCGTTGACCTGCATTGGTCGCGGAACATCGTTGTACCGATTGGAGACATAGCGACGCGCAATGCTGTCTTCGCATTGCCCGGTCGTTCCGGTGATCCGGATCGTCCCAAGCAGACGTCGCGTAGCATCTCCGCTTTTGACGTCAACTCCGTCTTGCTGCGCAATCGCGGTCGCGCGCGTGGTGGCATTTGTCCATGCCGTGGTATCGAGGGCAAGAGCGCCGGAATTGATGCGTCCCCACACGTCATAATTTGTGTTTGCGGTCAGTCCGGTAAGCGCGAGCGTGATTTCGGTGAACTTGACGGGAACCCAGATCGCGCCATCATAGAGCGTAATGATGTTGCCGTTGTACGGCGTATAATAGACATTTGTAGCCGCCGTAACATCCGCGGTCGTGATTGGCGTTCCGCTGGTCAGCGTAAGCCGCCCGCATGGAATTGCGACATTCGATGGAAGGAGTTCTTCCGCAAGCGCGACTACCGCGACGATCGCCGGTGCAGTCGTGAAGTTGATCTTGGTGCCAGCCCCGCCCTGCTTCGTGCCTGTTGCGGAAGAGTTGTAGAGCACGGTAGTACGGGCGAATGTGCCGGCCCCGGTGCTGCTATACGCCCCTACCGCATATTCCCACTGTGTCAGATCCGCGCTCTGAGCCCGGACGACATAGAGCGAGCCGTTGACGGCCTGCGCGTTGACCGGGCTCTGATAGCCACCGACCGCACTCGAATAGGTCCAGTCCGTTGTTCCGCCTGCGGTCGGGACAAATCCGCAATTGGTGATGAAATCTGCCATCTTAGGCGATCGTCAAGATGCCGTTCACCGCATCCAGCGTCACGGTGAAGGTGTTGCCATTGGTCAAGGTGATGGCGGTCCCGTAGTCCCACCAGCCGATCAAAGGCGTTCCGGCGGCTGTCGAATTGTAAAGCACGGCATACTGATATGGTCCGATCGAGCCGCCCGCTGCAGTCCAGCTCGGATTGGTGCCCCCGGTGAATTTGAAGGTGCCGGCGGTCTGCGCTCCGGTCACGGTTCCGATCGAGGCGCCGCCTGCCGTGTAGCCGTTTGCCGTCGCGAGGTCAGCCGGGGTATTGTACGTCGTGTTCGTTGCGACCGGAGCGGTGTTGGTGAGATAGACCTTGAAGACGTGGGTCGTCCCGGTCTGCATCTGATGCTTACCAGATGCAATGTCCTGTACGAAGACCTGGAATTTGTTAAATGCGGCCATGGATCACCAGACGTTAAGACCCGATGCGCGGACCGTCATCGGCCCCGCGTTGAAGGTCGAGGTCATTCCGAGCGAATTCAGATCGTCCAACGTCGTCTTGAGCCCGAGCGCCCAAGTCTGGATGCGGTTGTCTTCCTTGATGTACGGGGCGGATTCCAGCAGTGTCCCATAGAGATATGCGTCCGGCGCCAGCGTCAGCAGCCAATTCGTCGAGTTCGTTGCAAGCGGCGGGATGTTGGCGCGGTAGATCATCTCGATGGTGTATGGAGCGTCCGGCGTCGGCGCTAATTCGATCTCGTTTCCGAAAATCGAGAAGAACTGCGGCTGTCCGGTCACATTGGCATTGGCATAGCGGTATTCGTCCATCTGCACGGTTGACTTGAAGTCGAGCAGAGGCTTTCCGGTGGCGCTTGAGACCCTGATCCGCCGCATCGATTGGAAATCGGCAGGAAGCGCAATGAACTCCGGTTCGGCCAGCGTGTTGTCTGTCAGCGCAGTTGCCCTCGATTCCATCTGCCGCACGAACAGCGCGCGGTTCATCTTAGCCTCGAACAACTGGATGAACGTCGGAATACGAGCGATCAGGACCGTATCCTGGTCGCGCGCGAGGTATTCCACGACGGCGGCTTGGAGCGAGGTATAGTCTGCGATCAACCCCATGACCAACCTACTTGTAAGGCTGGCTTGTCAACGCGGAGATAGCTCCATTCCGGGTCTTGAAGCTTCTTCTGAACAATCTTATCGAACTCCTCGGTGAACATGCGAAGATGCGTGTTGCCCTTCGCATGCTCCTCGTCGAGCCACTTCACATAGATCACGTTCGGGATGCGTGCGACATGCCGTCCCCAATCGCTTCGCTGCTCGTCGCGGCGCGCTTCTTTGTTCCAATCCAGAACAGGTTCAACGTCCTGGATATGCTCAATCGCAAGGTCCTGGCCGTTAGGATCGAGGTGAAAGCGCGCAATCGACATCAGTACGTGTCCAGTTCCTCAATGGTGAGGGTGAAGACTTCGTTGGCGGCCGGTGCATAGGCCCCCTGCGCCATCAGGAGCGCATAAACCGTGCTTCCGGTGGTGCAGCGGATGAAGGCTTCAGAACCCGCCGGGAACGATCCGGTCCCCGCCGCTCCGTCCGAGAACGCGAGCATGCTGGTGACGTCGATGTTGCCGAGCCAGTTCGCGGCTCCTGTGCTAAGATACGCACCACCGTCCCCGTTGGTGACTGTGGGAGCAGCGGCCTGATAGAGCATGATCCGGAACGTGGCGTTCGTGACGGTCGTTCCGGATTTCACAAGTCGAGCTCGGGTCAGGCGGAAGTTGCCCATCGGGAACTGGTTGCCCAGCACGAACGACATCGGCACCACCGACCCCGCCGTGGTCGAGTTGGCGACGAGCTGGCCCGACGCATAGGCCGTGGTGTTGTTCGGCCGCGTGAATGATGCAGAGGGGTTAGTGATCTGCATCAGAAGGCCCGGATCATTGCCACGAAGGCGCCAGGGATCGAGGCGCCACCGCCGCCGGAGGGGGTGAAGGTGATCAGATCGCCCTCGGCGACATAGACGCCCGAAGTCGCACCAGCCCCGACCAGAGCAAGCTCATAGGGCGGGTTATTGCGCGCACCGGTGCCGGCCGCGATGGTGAGACCGCCACCGGTGACATCCGAGCCGCCGTTGATCGTGACGGATACCGCGATGGTGCCGGTGGTCGTGCCGCCAGCCGACGCCAGCACACGCTGGAGAATACCGGAGACCGGAGCAACGGCGACCGCAGCGGCCGGGGTTGCACCGATGGACGCCGTGCTGGCCTGCGCCGGCGCATCGTAGAAAGGACGTGAAACGGGAAGTGCCATAGAAGCCTCCAGAAGGATGATGCGAGCGGCCGTAGCCGCCCGCGGTGATGCCGTGAGGCTTAAGAGGTCGTATTGTCGAACACGCCGCCGTTCGCCTTTTCATTGCGGGCAACGAGGGCATATTCTGAGAGGATCTGGCGCCGATCGCTGTCGCCGGTCTTCGCTAGCGGCAGCGAGATCATGTTGCGGCCGTTGAGGAAGGCGACCGCCCACATGTCCATCTGCAGCACCAGAACGTCGCGGGCGCGCGAGAAGCGGTTGGCGACGACACTGAGCTTGCCGAAGTCGGACTCGTAGGCATCCACCGAAGCAATGATCTTCTTGGACTTGGTATCCTCGATGGTGGTGGCACGGCCGGTGAAGGTCGAGAACACCTGCTTGTTGAACGCGCCCGTCATGATGGTTCCGGGCTTACCGCCGTTGGTCCAGATCGAGGACAGCACGCTCTTGAGGCGGGTTTCGGTGAACGCGATCTGCGTACCGTCCGTACGAGTACCGGTGCCGTCAGCCGCGGCAGGATCGACGCCCGCGGTTCCTGCCGTGGCCTTGTTGGTGTTGCTCTTGATCCAGGACAACACGGAGGCGGTATTGCGCGCCGTAGTCGAGTTGCCGGTGGCCTTGGCTTGGTTGGTGCCGGCGAGCACCGTTTCCATATCGCGCTTCAGCTCGAGGCCTTTCAGCATCTCCTGATAGGCCAGCTCGTTATCGCGGCCGGCATGCTGAACAGCCTGCTGGGTACCGGTGACGCGGGCGATCTTGTAGGAGATCTGCGCGATATTGCCGAGGCGAACGGTCGGCGTGGTCGCGACGTCGGTCGGATCGTCGCCTTCGAGCTGGGCATTCGCAGCGGCCGCGGCGAGAGCCTGGGTCTGCCATTCGTGATTGACCGCGGTCGCTTTCTCGCGCTCGACACCGGTCATGAACGGGGTATCGGTGGGATCGATGCGATAGATCATGTCCGAGAGGTCTTCTCGGTTGCCGATCGCGGTGTAGGTGGTCATCGTATTGACGGGCATCGTCATGGTTTAATTCCTTGAGGAGGCTGCACGCCGGGCCACAGCCAGCTTGGCTGCGTTCTGCGGCGTAGGATTGAGGTTGAAAGTCTGCGTCGCCGACTGCAGGGCCGAACTTTGGCCTCCGCTCTGGCGTGCGCCGGGTCGCACAACGGGCGGGACCGCTTTCGTGACCGGGGCCTTGGCTGCTTTCTGTCTCGCAGCTTCCGTGTCGCGGGCCTTCAACAGGTCTGCGATCAGATGCTGGAAACCGGCATGCTGGAGGATTTCGAATCCGGCGTCGGTCTCGGCCCACTTGTTGAGGGTGGGGAGATCAAGTCCGTATTCGCTCAGGAGCGGGAGAGCCTTTTCGCGGGCCGCCTGCAGCTTTGCAGCGTCGGCATAGTCCGGTATTTTCTCTCGCAATGCAGCCGTCTGCGCTTCAGCATACGCCGATCGCTTGCTCTGCTTCTCCTGGTTACTCCGCTGCTCCGCTTCCTTCACCACAGCGGCTTGGACCTGCAGCTCTTGCTGGTGGGCCTGCCACTGGATGTATCGAAGCGGATCAGTCTGAGCGAGCTTGGTCACATCATCCATGGACCTGACGTCCGGGAAGTCGCGCACCTGCTCACGCAGCAACACGTCGTAGGCTTGCTTGGCTTTGGTCTCTGCGGCTTGTCTCGCCTGTTCCGCTGCCTGCTCCTTGGCTGTTAGGCCTTTGAGCTTTTCAGCGGCATCATTCTGAGTCCGACGAAGCTCGGTCTCTCGGGCGTGTTCTCGGGCCGCAATCTTCTCTTGCGCGGCACGTGGCAGAGCCTTCCAATCGGCGTCGTCGTCCTTACTCCAAGATCGCGGGCGCTCGACGGGGGGAAGCTGTTCAGCCTCCGGGTCGCTGCCTTCGGTCTCACCGGGAGCCTCCTCAAGAGGGGCGGTGTCGGCCTCATCGGCCGATTCATGTTCCGCGGTCGCCGGTTCGGCGCTCTCTGCGGATGAATTCTCTTCCTGGGCAGGCTGCTCAACTTGGGCCTGCGTCCAGAAGCGCGCGGCCTCATCCGGGCTGGAAAAGCTCTCGGGGATGGCTGGCGCTTGGGTGGTCTCTTCGGTCATGCGTTGCCCTTGTGTCGGCGCCCATCGCCACAGCCCTTGAATGCAGGCAGGCCACCGCGCTCGATCTTCGGCCACTGCGCGCGACCGTCAGTCGTCTGCGCATCCGGCGATCGGCGAACACAGAAAAATGCTGAATTGTCGGCCGCAACCTGAAAGGCGCAGTCGTCGCATGCAAGCGGGCCGATATCTCGCGGTTCGGGCTTCATGGACGCATGTTCCCATGAGCGCGTTTGGGAAAGATTTTAGAGGATGCCGAACCGCTTCCGCCGCTCGTGCTCGTCGGCCATGGCCTTGATCTCAGCCGCCGCCAGCCGGCCGTCTGCCGCTACCTTGGTGAGATGATCCTTGACCTTGCCGACGACGTTGATCGCCAGGAACAGCTTTTCCCGTCCGGTCACGTTGTCTACCGCCGTGGTGCGCCAGGCGGACACATAGCCTTCCTCAAGGGCCTTGAAGGCGTCCTTGAGCAGATCGTCGTCGAGCAGTTCCTGCGCTCGGCGGCCGCGAGCGGCGGTGACTTCGCGGTCTTCACTCATCCCGCTTGCTTTCCTGCTGTCGCGCCTCGTGGTCGGCCTGTTTGTGCGCCATCGCAGTATCGTGCTGATGCGCCGCTGAGACCAGCCCGAGCACCTGGCCGGCGATCTGATGTTGCCCGGCGATGTGGTCGTGCTGCGCCTTCTGATGTGCCGCCTCGACCTTGAAATGGGCCTCGATGATCTTCAGCTTGGCATCGAGCTCGGCCTTGATCTTGGCGAGTTCGATTTCGGCCTGCGTCTTCACCTGCTGGTGAATCGCATCATTCTGCGCCTGCTGCTGGGCAAGCTGGGCCTTATGTGCCGCGGTCTGTTGATCCACCTGCGCCTTGGCCTGAATCGCCTGCGTCTTGGGATCTGGCTGGGGCGGCGGCGCAGGATGCAACAGTTGCCCGGTTTGTGGATTGGTCGCGCTCGGATCGTTGAAGAACCGATCCGGGTTCTTGTGCCCCATGATCTTGGTCAGCTCTGCCGCGGTATTGTATAGCTTGTCGTCATCGACGATGTTGGTCTTGCCTGCGGCGGCTAGCTCTTTCTGCACGTTCGCAATCGCCATCTGCTGCGCGAACTGCTGCGCTTTCCCGCCGGTTCCAAGACCGACATTGATCGTCATATCGTCCCGCGTCTTCCAAGCGCGCGGGTCAACATTTATCCACTGATTTCTCAAGCGGACAGTCTGAGCCTGCTGGCCGTGCTTGCGGATCGTGGCGTGCAACAATGCGAAGATGTCGCGGACGCCCTCGCCCATGACGCGCGCAATCAGCTTGACACGCATCTGTGAGGCCGAGAAGACCTGAGCTACCGCGGTCGCCGATTGGTTCTGTAGCGCGTTGGCATCAACGCCCTGGGATTGCTTCGATAGGCCAGTGCGGGCTTCCAGCTCAGCGTCGATGTATTGCAGCATCGGATAGATCGACCCGGTGACGTCCGGGACAGTCTGCCAATTGAGGCCGCCGGGCTGGGCGGTGCGGACCACGCCCCCGGGACGAGACACGAGCAAATCGTCCAGCGTGTTCGCATCAGCGTGCGACTTAGAGACCTCGACGCGCGGATTGTTGTGCAAATAGATGTTATCCAGCGCACCCCGCTTCATTGCAGTCTTTTCGCGCTGCAGCGGCATCACTAGATCGGCGATCGACCGCCCGAAGAAGCGATGCGTCATCGGAACTGGTGTGGTCGCGGCGAATGGCACCGCATCGAATGGCGTGATGCAGTCCTTGCCATCCTTGCGCAGGATGTCGCCCTGATCGCCTCCGGTGATCACCTGATACAGACACGGCCGTCCGGTGCCCTCATAGTCCATCCGGACATAATGCTCGGTGAGCTTGATGTATTCAGCCGCCGGGTTCATCGCGTTGGTCGCGAACATATGCTCTTGCACGGTGTCGCGGGAATTGGTCTCAACATCTGTAATACCGGTATAGGCGGTCAAGCCATCGATCTGTTCCGCATCGTAGCCCTCGCCCTTCAGATCGGCTCGGGTCTTGGTGACGACCTGATGGAAGCAATAGTTGCAGGTGCGCAGATCGCGAGCGCCGCGCTCGATGCCGAACTCTTCCGGTGGAACTCCGAGAACGCGGGCCTGGGATAGCTTCTTGGTCGTGCGAATGGTGACGTCATGGAACCGCGGCGCAGGCGGCTGGATGGCCGGCATCTGCGGCGCGGCCGGAACAGGCAATTGCGGCTGCATGGGAAGTCCGGCATCACCCATCAGACGATCCCCGCAAGCGATTTGAGCAGCAGCCTGTTCGGATCTTGCCCAATATATTCCGGCTGATCGTCAATCCAAACATGGATATCCACGCCATGCTCGTGCATGACCTCCCGTTTCGGCCGGCCAGAGCAATAGAAGACCTCGCCGGGGAAGTCGCTGACAACCATTTCAGGGCGCCTGGACGTGACACACACAACGCGGGCGCCAGCCATCCTTAGGACCGCGATCACTGCGGTCCAAGTCTCTTTGCAGCTCGTGAACGTGTCGTCGTAATCGACAGAGACTCCGAACGGTCTGACCGCGCCCTTGATCATGCTTTCGTCGTCGAGAGCGTCACCCATCATCCAAGGTCCATATCGTCGATGCCGCCGGGATACTGCGCCTTACGCTCAGCCTCACGTTTGGCCCGCGCTTCTCTCGCTTCCTGGATGAGGCGGCCCTGCGCCTTCATGTCGATGACGTTCTCAGGTTTTGGTTCATCGGCCATCAGCTTGTCGCCTCCACCTCGTCCTCGATCTCTTCACCTGTGCCGTCGTGTACCGAGTGCTCGATGATCTCCATCTGGCCGTCCGATTCCTCGACCTCTTGAGCCAGCATCACATACTGGTCCTCGGTCAGGTCGTAATACGTCTCGCGGCTTTCTTCCTCGCGCTCGTCCCACCACACCTTCACGATACCGACTTTCGACAACAGCGCGTCTTTCACGAACCCGTACAGCACCATGAATCCGGGGTTCTTCTGCATGAAGACGTGGTTGACGTAATCCGTCTCTTGCTGCGCTGCGGCCTCGTCCTCGGGGCCGACCGGCTCGAACCGGACCACTTCGTCAGAGCCGGCGAAGATGTCCATCAACTGCGGCATCAGGCCTTCGATAGTGTCTGACACATCCGTCGAGACCGCGCGCGATCGTCCCTCCGGCGCCGGCATGTCACGCCGCATCTCGCCAAGGTAGTATTCCATCGCCCGCGAGCGCTCCTCCATGAGGTTTGCAGCGCTCATGGCGGCCAGTGCGGACGCCTTTTCGGACGCCAGCATGGCCTTTAGCTCGAGGACGTCCATTTTCTTAGGCTTAGCCATAGTCCGAGCTTACCGCTGGGGCGTTTTGGAACCGTTCTGGGTAGTGCTCGTCCGCCGTCAGCTCCAACCATGCCAGCGCCTCGTCAAAGGTGCTCACGGTCTCCTCGGCGAGGAACCCGTTCAGATCGTCCCCGAGCTTGACCATGAAACCGCCATCCCAAAAACAGGAGATCGAGAAGTTGATCTCTCGGTCGTAGAGGTGCTGTGGGATGTCAATTACCGCCATCCTGAATCCCCATAGTTGATCTTCCGTCCGAAATTCGCGCTCTGCGCCGGAGGTTCATAGCAGACGGCCCCAAGCCCGAAGCTGTCCGCGCCGTGCGAACTCCAATCATGCTCCGGGCCGAGTCCAATGTTCCGTTCCGTGTCTCGCTTCTCGTGATAGAACCCAAGCGCTTCCCTGCCCGGCTCAGTGCGCTCCTCATCGAACCAAATCTTCGGTGCCAGCCTTCGCACTGCCTCGATCCGCATCGCCGCAGCGCCGCGGCCCTGATTTGGGATCACGGTCGTAGCGAATCCGGCTTCCCTTAAATGATCTTCGTACCGCTTGCCGGTGATGTTGTTCGTCGCCACCCCATCGTGCGGGAGATAAAGCTGCGCCTTCTCATAGCCGCGCGATCGCAGCCAATGGACGTGGGTCGCCAGGACCTGGCCGACGCTCTCGTAATAGTCCAGCACCAGGATTCGGTCCTCGACCCACTGCTCGACCCACATCGTGAAGGCGTCAGCGCTAGCCCCAGCCCCGCCTATGTCGATGAAGATCCGGAGCGGCAATAGCGGATCGGCCGACAGGTTCTTGACGATCCGGCCCTTGAGCTTCGCTTCAGCCAGCATCGCGGCGAAATACGCCCCTTCAAATGCCTTGGCATATTCGCCCTCGTACGTATGCGGATATCGCTCCGGGTAAAGCTTCAGTTCGAGCTGGCGCTCCTCTTCAGCGGCCCGGCTCCAAAACGGATTATCCCGCCAGTTCGCATTCACCACGATGGATTTCGGCGGCGGTCCGTTCGGCCCCCGGAAGAAGTCGTCGATCGCATCCGATTTTCGGCGAGGGTTCCAACTCGCCCATATCTCGGCATCGTCCCAGCGGTGGATCGTCGGGCGAAGCAATGACAGCGATCGTGCGGTAAGCGATTGCGCCTCGTCGATCCAAGCCCGTTTGAATCCCTCCAGCGACTTGATCGACTCCGCGGTATGGTCGGTCATGCCGTTGAAGATGATGATGCCGTCTTTCGGTGTCTGAATCCGATCATGATAGATCCGGAACCCGTCCACTTCCCCCAGGCCTAGCTTGGCGATCTTGTCCGAGATGATTTGCTTGGACGAGCTCGCCAATGTCTTCTGCACCTCTCGGATGCAGACCATCCGCATGCCCTCGCCGAAGTCGCCGGGAAAGCGCATCGCGTCCTCAACCGCGCTTTCCCCGAAGAAATGGCTTTTCCCGCTGCCTCGTCCGCCATACGCAGCCTTGTATGGCGCCGGCGCAAGCAGCGGCTCAAATACCTTCGCTGTTTTGATGCGGAGGGTTTTCACCGGCCATCCAGGAACGCCAGCCGCCGATCACGCAGCGAAGCCACAGCCGCGACCTCGAGCTGCTGCGCCTCGATCCGGCCGCGGATCACCGCTTTCGAGTCAGCCGGCATGTACCAGCCCGCGCCCCATTTCGTCGTGATCGTTACTCCAGTGCTCTTGATCGCTCGCCGAAGCATGAAGATTTGGAGATCGAGCACCTTCTCGTCCGGCCAATCGCATTCCGGCCGGCTTCCGTACAATACCGTGTAAAGCCCATCCCTCGTGACGAACTCCCGTTTGTAGAGCATGCCGAGGACAATGGCCTTTTCCGTCTCCAACCCGAACAACTCACGCAACCGGTCCGTAAACGATCGCCCCACCCCAAGCACATGCTCGAGCTGTTCGATCCGGTCCTGCAGCCGTTGAACGTCCGTCACTTAAGCCCCCGTTATGCCGCCGAGTCCTTCCGAATGACCCTGATGCACTTGATCTGCGCCACCCGCCATCCGTGGCTGTACTGCGGGTGCTGCATCATCCAATCCGCAACACTCTCCTGGGACTTGTAGACGCACTCCAAGTCCTTCGCTTGGTCCGTGATGACCTGCTCCCGGCAGACCTCGCCGGTGAGACTGCAGAGGACGGCAATGACCGTGACCAGCATGGCTATCCCCGGAGCGGTGGGAATGCCTTGGCAAGCGCCTTTGCCTCGGCCTCTGTCAGTTCACGCACGCCCTCCGGAGGAGCGGTCAGCGGCCTGTTCTCGCCCCATGGCCGCGTCTTGGATTCGATCCGAACGACCTGTGTCGATGTAGAAGCCCCCATCACTCTTCCCCCTTTGCCGGAACGATGACACGCTCGATGCGGTGGATCAGTTTGATCGCCTCACCCTCGGGATCGCCGGAGATCGGTTGCGGCGCCTTTCCCCATCCACGGTCGAGAAGCACAGATGCCGCCGACACCCGCGCTGGCTCCGATTTCCCGCGCGCTGCAATGGTCGCCAATGCCTGAATTGCGGTATCGGTATGCGACCGCGCTAAAGATCGGATATCGGCAGGAACTTTCGCCATTTACTTCAAGGGCCTCACTTCCCAAGCTTCTTGTATGCCGCAGACCTGATCTTCGCCGCTTCCTTCAGCGTCAGGTCGGCTTTCGGTATGTCTTGCAGTGCAGCGCGGGCGTGGGCCTTGTCTGGGATTGGAAACGAGCGTCCCGGGCCAGCGAAGTCTTTTGCCGGCAATTTCTTCCGGTCATCTGCGGTGAGACGGGCCATTGTCAGTTCCCCTTCAAAGCCGTGCGAATGGCTGTTGCTGCGTCCGGTGTTCCTGCGGGAATGCGAACCTGCTTCGAGCCGATCGAATAGACTTCGGTCCGTCCACCGTTCTCGTATCGCATCGTGACCGTTCCGATATCCGGGATATCCCCCAGCAGTTCCTTGATCTGCATGATCCCGGTGCTCATTGCGCGTCGCCCCCAAGGTCGTTGGTGATCTGCCCGAGCTCGGCCATGATGTCATCCACCTGCCCGTGAATGGACCTTGCCATTGAGCCGGTGACGTGCTTGACGGCGCTCTTGGCCTCGCCAAGCTTCCCGATAGCGCCCTGCACCTCGGCGAGACCATCCGCCTTAGCTTGCTCGAGATCGGCCTTGGCCGCGTCCACCATTGCCTTGATGCTGGCTGCAAAGCTTCCGCTCATCGTGGCCCTCGGTTCAGGTTTGGTCTGCGTCAGTTCAGGCAACAGCGCCGCGGACGGACTCGGAATGATCTCCCCGGCCTTGTCGCTCGAGATCGCCAGGCGGATCACCCGCTCGATCTCGGCATCATCCGCCGTCACCGGCACGCCAATCAACTTCCCGTTCAATCCGAACAGTTGCCGTCCCATGACCGTCTGCATGGTCATGGTCTCGATACCGGGAATATCCCGGAGGCGGTCACGTAGTTCGGCGATCGACATGTGCTGATAATGCGCTGATTTGCGGATATTCCCCAACTAATCAGGTTTGATTTCTGTGAATATGTCGGATTCGTCAGCGGTTTCTTTCGGAGCGAATCCAAGATTATAGTGGGCATAGTGGTGGCGGATCTGATCCGCGGTCGGCGCGAGCGTCGCCGTCTTTGCCAAGACTTCGCTTCGTGAAATACCGAAATCTTTCCCATACTTGGCCTGAAGCTCATGATAGGTCGGGCGGCGGATACTCTCGATCCGTTCTCGTTCAGCAAGCTGCTCCCGTACTCTCTGCGTTCTTGCTTCGCGTTCAGCGACCGGCGCGAGAACATCAATGCATGCGTCGGTTACTTCCTTGACCGTAGGAAGCCAATTCTTGCGCGAGGGAAGTCCAGTAGTTGGGTGCGTGACCTGGGTTACAACCCATAACGGATATTTTGATAGAATCGCTGCAATTGCAGCCACATAGGTCTCAGGATCGTTCGCATCACCGGTGCGATAACAGCCGAGGAGCAACCGAGCTCTCTCCGCTGCGTATGACACCGCCTCCTCGTGCTGGCCCATCGAAGCCGGCAATTTTTCGGCAGAGATCGTCAGCGGCTTGAATGATTTTGTTTCCTGCTTGCGGTCCATTTTGCGTTCCTTTCAGGCGCGCAGCTATCCAGGCTGAGGGGTCAACGACTTGATTTCTGTCAGCATCCTCGATCAGACCGAGGACTATCACCGCATCGTCCCCGGCCGCCTTCAGGCACTTTGCGACAAAGGAGCGGACGCTATCCGGGCCTTTCCCGGTCATGCGTGCGAGCAAAGGCAATCCTTCGTCGAATAG
>NZ_JAUEYJ010000036.1:0-41508 GCF_032489615.1 Bradyrhizobium sp. SZCCHNR1051
TCCACCACCGACCATTCGAGATGATCGCCAGTTGAGCCTTAGTATATGCTAGAAACCTCAACCGGACAGCCGTGGGTCAAGCCCGGGCATGACGGGTAACTAATAGGCAGACCCGCCGAACCTCATCACCTGCCTCACACCCGACCACCCACCTCACGCGTCGAACATGATCACGCTGCGCAGCGTCTTGCCGGCCTTCATGTTGGCGAACCCTTCGTTGATCTCGGACAGCTTCAGCTTGGCGGAGATCCAGTCCTCCAGATGCAGCTTGCCGCGCAAATAGAATTCGACGAGACGGGGCATGTCGACGCGGAAGTGGTTCGAGCCCATCGACGAGCCCTGGATGCGGCGCTCGCGCAGGAAGTCGAAGCCGTGCAGCTCGATTTTCTGGCCGAATGGGATCATGCCGACGATGGTCGCGGTGCCGCCGGGCGCCAGCATCGCAAACGCCTGCTCGGCGGTCTCCTTGCGCCCGAGCACCTCGAAGGCGTGATGCACGCCGCCCTTGGTGAGCTCGCGCACCTGCCCCACGACGTCGCCCTCAGCGGGATTGATGATGTCAGTCGCACCCAGTTTCGTCGCAAGCTGCAGCTTGGCCGGATTGGTGTCGATGGCGATGATACGGCCCGCGCCCGCGATCTCGGCGCCGTTGATCGCAGCCATGCCGACGCCGCCGCAGCCGATCACGGCCACGGTCTCGCCGGCCTGCACCCGCGCCGTGTTGACGACGGCGCCATAGCCGGTGATGACGCCGCAGCCGATCAGCGCCGCGAGGTCGAGCGGCATGTCCGGGCGGATCTTCACGATCGCATTCTCGTGCACCAGCATCTGCTCGGCGAAGGACGAGAGGTTGAGAAACTGGTGCAGCTTCTCACTTCGTCCCCATGACAGCCGGTTGGAGGCGCCGGGCGGCATCTTCACCGTCGTATCGGTGCACAGCACCGGGCGGCCCGTCGTGCAGTTGTCGCAGGTGCCGCAGAACACGGACAAGCACGTGACGACATGATCGCCCGGCTTCACATAGGTTACGTCGGCGCCGACCTGCTCGACGATCCCAGCCGATTCATGGCCGAGCACGGCGGGCAGCGGATGCGGATACAGGCCTTCGATGAAGTGCAGGTCGGAATGGCAGAGACCGGCCACCGCCGTGCGGATGAGCACTTCCCGCGGCCCCGGCTTGGGCACACTGATGTCCTCGATCACCAGCGGCTTGTTGACCTCCGTCAGCACGGCGGCTTTCATTGGCGTTCTCCCGATCTTGTTTGTTGTTGGTCGCGGCAAGCCTACGCCGCTGACAGCAGTTCGCCAACCTCCTCCATATCAGCGGTACGTTCGCCGAGCAGCAGTGTCGCGATGGCATCATCCATCCTATTTTCCGCGAGCCGGAACGGATCGGACGGCGTCAGCCGGTGCGCGACGATGAGCTTCGCCAGCAACAGCCTGCGCGCGTCGCCGCGCATCGCGTGGATGCGCGCGCTTTCCCAGGTCGTCGAGACGGCGCTCGCCACGTGATACAGCAGGCTGGTGGCGCGGCGCGCTTCGGACTCATTGTCGGCGCGTCCAGCGACCTCGCGCGCAAAGCCGACGGCACGATCCACGAGTCGATGCAGCTGATCGCGCCAGGCCTGCGGCACGGCGGCGCTGTCGTCGAGCCGCGCATGCAGGTCGGCTGCCAGCGCGGCCTCCGCACCGTGCCGGCCCACGGCGCGCTTCAGCGCATCGAGCGCGACGATGTTGCCGGTGCCCTCCCAGATCGAGCCGAGATGGGCGTCGCGCAGCAGCCGCGCGGTGACGAACTCCTCGACATAGCCGATGCCGCCGCGCATCTCCATGGCATCGCCGCAGACCTTGCGCGCGTCGCGCGTGGCACGGAACTTCAATGTCGGCGTCAGGATGCGCAGCAGCGCCGCGGCCTCCTGGCTGCCGGCCTCGGCACGGTCGAGCGCGTCGGCGGTGAGGAAGCTCATCGACAGCGCCTGCTCGGTCGCGAGCAGGATCTTCATCAATTGCCGACGCCCGAGCGGCAGGTCGACGATGCGTTTTCCGAACACCACGCGGTTGCGCGCCACCGTGATCGCGTCGTGCCAGGCCCGCCGCATCAGCGCCGTCGACTTGACGCCGTTGGAGAGACGCGACGAGTTGACCATCTCGGCCATCTGCACGAAGCCGCGATCGAGCCGCCCGACCGCATAGGCGACGGCACCCTCCAGCTTGATCTCGCCCGAGGCCATCGAGCGCGTTCCGAGCTTGTCCTTCAGGCGCACGATCCGATAGTGGTTCTGGCTGCCGTCATCGAGGAAGCGCGGCATCAGGAACAGGCCGACGCCGCGCGTTCCCGCTTCGGCACCTTGCGGCCGCGCCAGCAGCATCACCACCTTCGCGTCGGCGTTGGAGCAGAACCACTTCTCGCCATGCAGGCGCCAATGGTCGCCCTCCGGGACGGCGACCGTCGTCAAAGTGCCGACATCGGAGCCGCCCTCCTTCTCGGTCATGAACTGGCCACCCTGGGTCAGCTTTCTCATGTCGGTCTGCGTCAGGCCATCGAGGTACTTGGCCTTGAGCCCGTCGCTGCCGAAGCTCGCCAGCAGCTTGGCGCAGCCATCGGTGACATTGATCGGACATCCCAGACCGAACTCCGCCTGGTTGAACAGGAAGGTGAAGGCGTGCTTTGCCGCGACGGGATATTTGCTCGGCCAGCCGAGAATGCCCTTGCGGATCGACATCGCATGAATGCCGAACTCGCCAAAGGCGGCGCGCTCCAGCTCGCGATACGCGGGATGATACTCGACCCACTGCACGTCGCGGCCGAAGCGGTCGCGCTGGTGCAGCACGGGGCCATGACGGTCAGCCAAGCGGGCGCATTCGTCGAGATAGGAGCCGGCGAGCTCGCCGAGACGGTCGAGATGCGGCACGAGGTGCCGAAACAGCGTCTCGGGCAGATGGATGCGCAGGAGATCGGCGAGCGCCGGATCGGCGCGATAGAAGTTCAGCCCCGTGGTATCGGGCGCCAGCAACTCCGGCCTCGCGCCGCCGGTCATCACGTCATCGCGTTTCAGGAACTGATGCATGATCGTTAAGCCCTCGTTCGTTTCCGCAAGTCTCTGATGGACTCTTCGACAGGTTGCGCCTGATGGGATACACAACAAGCAGCGGCGTGCGCCGAACCGGGAGCAGATCCATGACCAATCAGCCGACGGAGGTTTATCGCATCTTCGGGGCGGAGATGTCGCCCTATTCGGTCAAGGTGCGATCGTATCTGCGTTACAAGGGCATTCCGCATCAATGGATATTGCGCAATGCGGAAAGCGAGGCGGAGTTCGCGCGGCACGCCAAGCTGCCGATCATTCCGCTGGTGGTCGGCCCCGGCGAGGTGCCGATGCAGGATTCGACGCCGATCATCGACGCGCTGGAGCTCGACTTTCCGCAACCCACGATTCATCCCGGCGACGCGCTGACGAGCTTCATCTCGGCCTTGATCGAGGAGTTCGGCGACGAGTGGGGCAACAAGTGGATGTTCCATTATCGCTGGGCCCGCGATCTCGATCAGCGCGCCTCGGCCGGACGCATCGCCCGCATCCGCGCCCCCAGGGCGGACGAGGCCGAGTGCGGCAGAGTGGCGGATAAAGTCCGCGCCCGCATGGTCGAGCGGCTCTGGTATGTCGGCTCGAACGAGATCAACGCGCCGCAGATCGAGCAGGGCTTGGCCGAAATGCTCGACCTGCTCGAACGACATCTCTCGGTCAGGCCGTATCTGTTCGGCCACCGTCCGGCCTACGGCGATTTCGGACTGTGGGGCCAGCTCTACGAGCTGTGGACCGATCCGACCGCCGGCGCCCTGATCGAAGGCCGCGCGCCGCATGTGCTGGCCTGGATCCACCGCATGCTATGGCCGCGCGCCGAAGGCGAGTTCGAGCTGTGGCCGGAACTGTCACTGACCTTGATGCCGATCCTGACCCGCCAGGTCGGCGCGCTGTTCATGCCGTGGACGCTCGCCAACGAGCAGGCACTGGCGGAACAGCGCGACGTCTTCAGCGTGCAGCTGGGTGACTTCACGTGGACACAGAAGCCGCAGAAATATCATGCGCGCTCGTTGGCCATGCTCCGCGGCAAATACGCGTTCCTGCACGATCGCAGCCGACTCGACGTCGTGCTGGAGGAGATTGGTTGCCTCGCCGGATTGCAGCCGCGCCCCACCTGAGGGCGCGTGGCAAAAATGTGGGGACGAGCCGTAGGAAGTCGGCCGCCGGTGCATTAGCTTGATTCCTGCGGACGCTTTGGCCCAAGGACCTGCCCATGGATATCCCAGCCTACAAGATCGCCCTCATCGTCGGTGCCGGCGAAGGGCTCTCGGCCTCGCTGGCGCGGCTATTCGCGCGCGAGAAGATCCGCGTGGCGCTGGCTGCGCGCAAGATCGAGAAGCTCGGCGCGCTCTGCAACGAGACCGGCGCCCGCGCCTACCCCTGCGATGCGACCAATCCGGAGGAGGTCGAGCGGCTGTTCGGCATCGTCGAGCGCGAGATCGGCGCGCCTGATCTCGTGGTCTACAATGCCAGCGCGCGGGCGCGCGGAGCGCTCACCGATCTCGTGCCGGCCGACGTGCAGCAGTCGATTGCCGTCAGCGCCTTCGGCGGCTTCCTGGTGGCGCAGCAGGCGGCACAGCGCATGCTGCCGAACAAGCGCGGCGCCATCCTGTTCACCGGCGCCTCCGCCAGCGTGAAGGGCTACGCCCAGTCGGCGCCGTTCGCGATGGGCAAGTTCGCGCTGCGCGGCCTCGCCCAGAGCATGGCGCGCGAACTGTCGCCGCAGGGCATCCACGTCGCGCACTTCGTCATCGACGGCGGGATCAGGAGTGCGGCAAGGCAGGAGCCCGCCGAGCGCCCGGACTCGATGCTCGACCCGGACGCCATCGCTGCCAGCTATTGGAGCGTGCTTCAGCAGCCGCGCAGCGCCTGGAGCTGGGAGATCGAGCTCAGGCCGTGGGTGGAGATGTTTTGAGGCGCGGCGTAGTCATTCGATTGCCGATGCTCGCCTCAGAACGACTGTCATCGCCCGGCTTGACCGGGCGATCCAGTACGCGCAGCTCGCGGAGAGGAACGTGGACAGACCGCAGCGCATGGGATACCCCGCCTGCGGGTGGCATGACGGACGTCATATCATGAATGTGCTATGATGCGCGGCTCACGGTCCACTACTCTCAGGCCACCGCTTGGCGATTCCGTAGACCGGTGCCTCAGCTCCTTCTCGAACCGCACCAAGGTCCAGTCATCGGGATACTGGCGAAGATCGAAGCCGGACTTCCTGGCGAGCGCAATCATCACGTCGTTGGTACGCAGCGCGTCACCCGACAGCGTGACGCCGCCGAGCGCAACCGCACGGCGCTCGAGATTCGCGATCAGCGCCGGGCCGATGCCGTGGCCCTGCCAGCGGTCCTGCACCGACAGGCCGAACTCGACGCGGCCGGTATCGCGGTCGAGCGCGTAGCGCGCTTCGGCTACGATGCTCTCGACGCCGTCGTGATCCATCACGCCGATCAGGCTGTAACGGTCGTTGCGGCCGAGCGCGACGAAATCGTCGAGCACAGCCGGAGGCAGTTCGCTCAGCGCGCCGAGGAAACGCTTGTGACGCGAGCGCGGGCTCAAGGAGCGCACATAGGTCTGCAGCGCCTCGGCATCAGCCGATGTCACGAAGCGCAGCCGCACCTCCTCGCCACGCCGGGTGTGAATGGCGTTGGACGCGGCGGCGAAATCGGCAACGGCGGACGTCGGCATGACGGACTCCGGCGGAGATCAAATTGCCGGCGCCCTCCTTTGCGGAGCGGCGCCGGCGCGACGGGACGAGTGAGGGGCTCAACCCCGCCAGAACGGCTTGTCGATCTCGGCGGCGATATCGCTACGGGACAGGCCGAGGTCGTGCAGGTCGCGCTCCGACCATTGCGCCAGCTCGTGCCGTGTGCGGTAGCGGAGGCGCCAGGCGGCGAGCAGCTCGGCCACCCCCGACCAGAAGCCGGGAGTATGATGTTTCGTCATTGACGAGGAGACGTAGAATGACATGAAAGCCTCCTGTATTGCACTGAGCGTGCACTATCGGAGGCTTGCCTTTCATCTACAAACGACATTTACTACCGCTTCGGATGATATAACGTCATGTAAACGGGAGACCCTGAGTGACCCGGCTGCCGTCGCTGAATGGATTGCGGGCGTTCGAGGCCGCGGCGCGGCATCTGAGCTTCACCCGCGCGGCCTCCGAACTGAACGTGACGCAGACCGCGATCAGCCATCAGATCAAGCGCCTGGAGGATGAGCTCGGGCTGCGCCTTTTCGTCCGCCAGAACCGTAGCTTGGCGTTGACGCCGCAGGCCCGCGACTATCTCCCGCTGGTGCGGGCGGCGTTCGACGATCTCCGGCTGGCGACCGAGCGGCTGGTGCGCAAGGACAACGCCAAGGTGCTGACGGTCTCCACCATCGCCTCGCTGGCCGCCAAATGGCTGCTGCCGCGGCTGACGGCATTCCAGGAAGCCCATCCCGGCATCGACGTGCGGATCACGACCTCGACCACCCTGGTCGACTTCCGCAAGGACGACGTCGACGCTGCGATCCGCTATGGCCGCGGCCACTGGCCGGGCGTTCGGGCCGAATGGCTGATGGCCGACGAGCTGTTTCCGGTGTGCAGTCCGGCGCTGCTGCAGGGCGACAAGCCGCTACGCTGTCCGGAGGACCTCGCGCATCACACGCTGCTGCAGGCGAGCGGCGGCTATGACGACGACTGGCGGCTCTGGCTGACCGCGGCGGGTCTGCCGGTGGAGATGTCGAGGCAGGGCCGGCTGAGCTTCGACCTGTCGCTGATGACCGTCCAGGCTGCGATCGACGGGCTCGGCGTCGCGATCGGCCGCACAGCCTACGTCCAGGACGACATCGCCAAGGGCCGGCTGGTGGTGCCGTTCAAGATGGCGCTGCCGAGCGACGCCGGGTTCTATCTGGTGACCCCGGAGGGACGAACCGATCCGCCGAAGCTGAAGGCGTTCCGGCAATGGCTGAAGGATGCAACGCAGCAGAAGTCGGCCGCCGGCAATTCTGTTCAGGCCTAGGGCGCCTTGAGCGCAAAGCTATTGGCCGCCAGGGCCTGGTGTGGCAGATTGTCGCACCTTTCCCCTCGGCCGGCGTAGAAATCCTCCGCACGAGCCTCTCGACGGTAGGAGTTTCCCCGCGTGTCCTCAACGTCAATCCCGCAGCCGGCTACGATCCATTCGCGCATCGGCGCGATCCTGCGCGCCACCAGCGGCAATTTCCTCGAGCAGTTCGACTTCTTCCTGTTCGGGTTCTATGCCCCGATCATCGCCAAGGCGTTCTTCCCATCGGAGAACGAGACTGCATCTCTGCTCAATGCCTATGGCGTGTTCTGGCTCGGCGCCCTGATGCGGCCGGTCGGCGCGATCGTGCTCGGTGCCTATGTCGACAAGATCGGCCGGCGCCAGGGCCTGATCGTGACGCTCGGCATCATGGCGGTCGGCACCGTTGTCATCGCGTTCTGCCCGACCTATGCGACGATCGGCATCGCCGCCCCGATCATCGTGCTGCTCGGGCGGCTGTTGCAGGGGTTCTCGGCCGGCGTCGAGCTTGGCGGCGTGTCGGTCTATCTGTCCGAGATCTCCACGCCCGGCAATCGCGGCCTCTACACCTCGTTCCAGTCGTCCAGCCAGCAGGTCGCGATCTTCGTCGCGTCGGTCATCGGCTATGTGCTCAACCAGGCCATGCCGGCGGACATGGTGGCGGCCTGGGGCTGGCGCATCCCGTTCTTCATCGGTTGCCTGATCATTCCGCTGATCTTCTTCCTGCGCCGCACGCTGGAGGAGACGCCGGCCTTCCTCGCGATGAAGAAGCACCCGACCGCGCGCGAAGTGTTCGCCTCGGCGCTGGAGAACTGGCGCATCGTGATCCTCGGCATGATGATCGCGGTGCTGACCACGACGATGTTCTACTTCATCACCGTCTACGGTCCCGGTTTCGGCAAGGAGCTGAAGCTGTCGGCGGCGGATTCACTGCTCGTCACTTTGCTGGTCGCCGTAACCAACTTCTTATGGAATCCGGTTGGCGGCGCGGTGTCGGATCGGATCGGACGCAAGCCGGTGCTGGTGACCATCGCGGCTCTGGCGTTGCTGACCGCCTATCCCGCCTTGCACTGGCTCGCGGCGGCGCCGAGCTTCGGCAAGCTGCTCGCGGTCGAAATGCTGTTCTCGTTCTATTTCGGCGTCTACAGCGGCACCATGCTGGGCTGCCTGGTCGAGATCGTGCCTGCGCATGTCCGCACCACCTGCTTCTCGATCGCCTTTGCGCTGGCGGCTGGGCTGTTCGGCACCGCGACGCCGGCGGTCTCGACCTGGCTCATCAACAAGACCGGCGACAAGGCCTCGCCCGGCTACTGGCTGATGTGCGCCGCCGTGCTCGGTATCATCGCAGCGATGACCGTCTATCGCGGCGGCCGCCAGGCCGTCGCGGCGCGCGAGCCGGTCATTGCGTGATCGCTGCGAGGGGCAGCGCCTTCCTTGGCGCGCGCTTTCGGCGCATGATGGTGGGGAATGAACAGCAGCCGGCGGCAGCGGGTGTCGACGCTGCCGAAGGATGACCGCCATGCAGCACCTCATCGCTGTCGCCGAGAAGGTCGCGGCGCGGCTGATCGCCAACAAGCAGACCATTGCCGTTGCGGAGTCCTCCGCGGGCGGCCTGATCGCGGCGGCGCTGCTCGCGGTGCCCGGCGCCTCCGCCTATTTCCTCGGCGGCGCCGTGGTCTACACGCGCGACGCCCGCCGCGTGCTGATGGACATTCCGGACGAGGCGATGAAGGGCATTCGCTCGGCGTCGGAGCCTTATGCGGAGCTGCTGGCGCGGCAGATCAGGACACGCTTTGCGACCGATTGGGGCTTGTCGGAGACCGGCGCGGCCGGCCCGACCGGTAACCGCTATGGCGACGCCGCTGGCCATGCCTGTTTCGCGGTGGCCGGCCCCGCGACCGCTGTGGTCACCCTGGAGAGCGGCCGCAGCGACCGCTGCGCCAACATGCAGCTGTTCGCGCAGAGCGCGCTGGAGCTGTTGCTGACGAAGCTCGACCAATAAAATCGGTGTCGTCCCGGGCAAGCCCGAGGACGCGAAGCGTCAGCGGGCGCCGACCCGGGACCCATACCGCGTGATATCTCTTGGGGCAGGCCGCACGTTGAGCCTTCGGACAAACCAATATTCGCCGGTGGTTATGGATCCCCGCGTTCGCGGGGATGACACTGAGTTTGGGGCGCGACCAGTGGCCCTCGCGAACAAGGAGAGGGCCGTCACTTCTCCCGGAACGCACGCATCAGCTGGTCGTGCAGCGGCTTCATCAGGTAGGAGATCACGGTGCGGTCGCCGGTCTGGACGAAGGCTTCGACCGGCATGCCCGGAATCAGCTTGACGTCGCCGAGCCGGGCGATCTCCTCCGGCGGCATCGAGACGCGGATGGTGTAATAGCTCTGGCCGGTGCGCTGGTCGGTGGTGACGTCGGGCGAGACGCGGCTGACGACGCCGTTCAATTCGGGCGTGGTGCGCTGGTTAAAGGCGGAGAGCCGCAGCAGCGTCTTCTGGCCGACCTGCAGCTTGTCGATGTCCTGCGGATTGACCTTGGCCTCGACCTGGAGGTCGTCGCTCTGCGGCACGATCAGCATGATGGTGTCACCGGCGGTGATGACGCCGCCAACGGTATGCACGGAGGACTGCAGCACCATGCCGTCCTGCGGCGCGCGGATGTCGACGCGGCGGAGCTGGTCCTCGGCGGTGACCTTGCGCTCGACGAACTCTCCGATCTTGTCGGTGGTCTCGCGCAGATCCTTGGACACCTCGCTGACCATGTCCTTGTCGACCTGGATGATCTGCAGCTCGGTCTCGCTGATCTTGCCCTTGGCCTGCGCCCGCGCCGCGATGAATTGCGCGCGCTCGCCGTTGAGGCGGGCGGCGTCGCGCTCCAGCGTCGTCAGCCGCGACAGCTGCACCAGATGCTGCTCATAGAGCTGGCGCACGCCGTCGAGCTCCTTCTGCACCAGCGCGATCTCCTGGTCCTTGGCACTGACCTGCGCCGAGAGGCCCTCGATCTCCTCGTTCAGCTGGGTGACGCGCTCGCGCAATTGCGCTTTCTGGCCGATGCGGCCGTTGACGCGGACCTCGAACAGCTTGGTCTCGCTCGCCGTCAGGCTCTTGACCTCGGGATCGCTCATGCGCTGCAGCAACTGCGGCGGAAACAGGATCTTGGCCCAGCCCCGCTGCTCGGCCTCGAGCCGGGCGGCGCGCGCCTGCAACGCATCGAGATTCTTGGTGACGATGGCGAGACTCGCCTTGGTCACGGTGTCGTCGAGCCGCACCACGATGTCGCCGGACTTGACGACGTCGCCGTCACGCGCCCGGAGCTCGCCGACCACGCCGCCGGTCGGATGCTGCACCTTCTTGACGTTGGATTCGACCACGATCTGGCCCGGCGCGATCAGCGCGCCGGAGATCTGCTGCGTCGCGGCCCAGCCGCCGAGCCCGCCGGCGACTGCAACGACGACGCCCATGCCGACCAGCAGGTGGCGCCGGATCGACTCGCGCACGCTCTCCGGCTTGCGCGCCCTCGGAAGAGGACCAGCGACGACCTGACTGCTCATGACTTCGTCACTCCGGCCTCCGAGACGATCTTGATCGGTGCCGGCGGGCGCGGCTGAAGCACCTGCGCCAGCACCGTCTCCTTCGGACCGAAGGCCTGCGCGCGGCCGTCCTTCATGACCAGGACCTGATCGACCGCCTCGATGCCGATCGGCCGGTGTGCGACGATGACCACGATCGCGCCGCGCGCCCGCGCCGAGCGCACCGCGCGCGACAGCGCCTCGTCGCCTTCGGTGTCGAGATTGGAGTTGGGCTCGTCGAGCACGATCAGGAACGGGTTGCCATAGAGCGCGCGCGCCAACGCCACGCGCTGCGCCTGGCCCGCCGAGAGCGCGGCACCCTGCTCGCCGATCTCTGTATCGTAGCCGTCGCGCATCTTGATGATCATGTCGTGCACGCCGGCCTCCTTGGCGGCGGCGATGATGCCGTCAGCGGAGGCTTTCGGATCGAAGCGGCAGATGTTCTGCGCCACGGTGCCGCCGAACAGCTCGACATCCTGCGGCAGATAGCCGATGTGGCGGCCGAGCTCGTCCGTCGACCATTGGTCGAGCGCCGCGCCGTCGAGCCGGACATGGCCGCGCACCGGACGCCAGACGCCGACCAGCGCGCGGACCAGCGACGACTTGCCCGACGCGCTCGGGCCGATGATGCCAAGGCCGTTGCCGGCGGACAGCGCGAAGCTCACGTCCTGCACGATCGCCTTCTGATCGCCGGGCGCGACGATCGAGATGGCCTCGACCAAGAGCTTGCCGACCGGCGGCTGCAGCAGGGTCGGCGCCGGTCGCTGCGGCATCGTCTGCAACAGATGGCTGAGACGGCGCCAGCTCTGACGCGCGGCAACGAAGCTCTTCCAATGCGCGATCGCGAGATCGACCGGCGCCAGCGCCCGCGCGCTCAGGATCGAGCCGGCGATGATGATGCCCGCGGTCGCCTCCTGATGGATCACGAGATAGGCGCCGACCGCGAGCACCGCGGACTGCAGCATCATGCGCAGCACCTTGGCGATGGCGCCGAGACCGCCGGCGACGTCGCCGGCGCGCTGGTTGCCGGCGAGATACTTTTCGTTGGTCTCGCTCCAGCGAGACAGCATGCGCCCGGTCATGCCCATCGCGACCAGCACCTCCGCGTTGCGCCGGCTTGCGGTGGCGAGATCATTGCGGCGGGCGGCGAGCCCCATCGCCTCCTTGGCGGGAGTGCGGGTGAGGAATTCGGTGATCAGCGTCAGGGTGACGAGGATGATGGCGCCGGCCAGCGCGGTGACGCCGAGCATCACGTGAAAGGCGAAGCAGATCGCCAGATACAGCGGCAGCCACGGCAGATCGAAGAACGCGCCCGGCCCCTGGCTGCCGAGAAAGCTCCTGATGTTGTCGAGGTCGCGCAACGGCTGCAGCCCTTCGTTGCGACCGCCGGCCGCCAGCGGCAACCGCACCACGGTGTCGAACACCCGCGCGTTCAGGCTCTCATCCAGGGCGGTGCCGATGCGGCCGAGAATACGGCTACGGATCATGTCGAGCGCGCCCTGGGCGGCGTAAAGCCCGGCGGCGATGATGATCAGGCCGATCAAGGTCGGCACGGACCGGCTGGGCAGCACCCGGTCGTAGACCTCGAGCATGAAGATCGAGCCGGTGAGGTAGAGCAGGTTGATGATGCAGCTCATCGCCCCAACGCCGATGAAGGCGCTGCGGCAACCGCGCAAGGCATCGCTGAGCTCGGATTGCCTCACGTGAGGTGCCGCCATCACCACCATCTCTTCAATTGATCAAATGAGCTGCATGACCGCCGATCAAAAGCACAAACTGGCGGCAAACAAGGCGAAATATACTGATTCCTGCGGTGAGCGTCCAACGATGCTCACTTTAGCGTAAATTAGCTATGTGCTTGGGTATGTCGCGTGGCGCAGTGCAAACGTTCAGCCGCGCCGGATCGCAAGCCCTAGAGCCGCCCGCCGGTCCGCACCAGCCGCACCACCAGCAGAAGAATGATGGCGCCGAGCGCGGAATAGACGATTTCCGACACGAGGCCGGTCCCGATCCGGACGCCAAGCCGCGGGAAGATCAGGCTCGCGACCAAAGCGCCGAGCACGCCGATCACGATGTCGCCGACCAGCCCGAAGCCGGTGCCGCGCACGATCTTGCCCGCGAGCCAGCCTGCAACCAGGCCAACGAACAGAATGACCAGGATACCTTCGTTCGATACGTGCATGGCGCGTCCTCATCCGGCGCGGACGATCGGTCCACGCGTGACGGCACCTTAACGAGGCCGCCGCGACGCTTCGACACGCGATGCGCGGTTTCGGCCGGTGAGTAGCGCGTTTCGGGCGAACCGTTACGTTGCCGCCACACTTGCCGGCGCCTCGGCCAGGATACAGCGCGCCAGCCGCTGCGGCCCGAGCGCAATGTTCGGCGGCATCGCCTCCGAGCAGCGCGGCTGCGCCAGGCTGCAGCGCGGTGCGAACGAGCAGCTCCGCGGCGCCCGGTCGAGCGAGGGTGGCGTGCCGGGAATGGTCTGCAGCCGCTCGCCGCGCCTGGCACCGTGGATCGTCGAAGCCAGCAGGCCGCGCGCGTAGGGATGCATGGGTTGGCGCACGATCTCGCGCAAGCTGCCCTGCTCCACGATCTCTCCGGCATACATCACGGCGAGGCGGTCGCAGATCTCGATCGCGACGCCGATGTCGTGGGTGACGAAGATGACGGACATGCCAAACTCGCGCTGCAGTTCGCGCAGCAGCAGCAGGATCTGGATCTGCACGGTGGCGTCGAGTGCGGTGGTGGGCTCGTCCGCCAGCAGCACTTTCGGCCGGCACGCCAGCGCCAGCGCGATCATCGCCCGCTGGCGCATGCCGCCGGACATCTCGTGCGGATAGGACTCCAGGCGACGCTTCGCCGAGGGAATCCTGACGACGTCGAGCATCTCCAGCGCCCGCGCCTGCGCTTCTGCAAAACTCTTGCCCTCGTGCCGCATGACGGTCTCGGCGATCTGCCGGCCGATGGTATAGACCGGATCGAGCGCAAGTCCCGGCTCCTGGAAGATCATCGACACGGAGCGGCCGCGAAACTGCGACAGCTCCTCGTCGTTCATCGCCAGCACGTCGCGGCCCAGCACCTTGACACTGCCGGAGATCTGCGTCCGCTTGTTCGGCAACAGCCGCATCAGCGCCCGCATGGTCACGCTCTTGCCCGAACCGGACTCGCCGAGCAGGCCGAGCACCTCGCCGTCGCCGAGCGACAGGCTGACGTCGTTCACCGCATGCACGGTGCGCTCGCCGGTGAAGCGGATGGTGAGATTTTTGATCTCGACGAGGTTGGTCATGGCGAAGCTATCTCACCTTGCCGTCAGGAACGCCGTGGCCAATTGCGAAGTGAGCTGCCACCTCCCCTGGAGGGGGAGGGTCGGCTCGCATGAAGCGCTGCGGAATGCGAGACGGGGTGGGGTGACAGCCCCTCCATTGACTCGCTCCCAAGGGGAGAGACCGTCACCCCACCCCGATTGCGCATGCCATGCGCAATCGACCCTCCCCCTCCAGGGGAGGGTGAGATCGTCGGACGGTATGCACAGGTCTCCCTCATGGCAGCGTCGGCACCCTGGCGTGGAAATCAGTCGCGCGCTGGAAGGCGGCGCCGATGGTCAGGATCGTAGCCTCATCGAACGAGCGGCCGATCAGTTGCATGCCGACCGGAAGACCCGTCGACGTGAAGCCGGTCGGGATCGCCAGCGATGGCAGGCCGAGATAGTTCACCGGGCGGGTGAAGCGGGTGATGCGCTGGATCACGGCCTCCGCACCCGGCGCGCCGCCAACGTCGCTCTCGACGATCGAAGGTGTCACCAGCGGCGACACCGGTGCGACCACCGCATCGACGCCTGACGTCGCTGCGACATGCGCCGCCAGGGCCGCACCGCGCCAGCGCAGCGCTTCGAGATAGGTCACACCGGAAACGGCCAGCGCGTTCTGCAGCCGCATCAGCACCTGCGGGCCATAGTCCTGCGGACGCTCGATCATCCAGCGCTTGTGGAAGGCGGCCGCCTCGACCGCGAGCACAAGCTGGCAGGCTGCGGTGAGCTGGCGCTGGTCCGGCAGCTCGACCTGCACGACATCGGCGCCCTCGGTCTTCAGGACCGCGATCGTCGCATCGAGACAGCGCGCCACCTCAGGATCGAGGTCGTCGACATAGAACGCCTTGGGCACGCCGATCCTGAGACCCTTGATCGAGGCCTGGGTGGCCGCGACATAGTCCGGCACGGGCGCGGCGCTGGCGGTCGGATCCTCGGGATCAGGACCAGCCATCAGCCCGAGCAGCAACGCGCAATCCTCGGCAGTCTGAGCAAGAGGTCCGACCGTGTCGAGCGACTGCGACAGCGGCATCGCACCGGCGCGGCTGACGCGGCCCCAGGTGACCTTCAGGCCGGTGACGCCGCAGAAATTCGCGGGCATGCGGATCGAGCCGCCGGTGTCGGAGCCGAGCGCCGCAAAGGTGAGACGCGCGCCGACCGCCGAGCCGGAGCCGGACGACGAGCCGCCGGTGACGTAGCCGAGCTTCCAGGGATTGTGCACCGGACCGTAATGCGCGTTGTGGCCGGTCGGGCCATAGGCGAACTCGGCCATCTGCAAGGTGCCGAGCCGGATCGATCCGGCATCCTTCAGCCGCTGCAGCGCGGTCGACGTCGTCGTCGCCACGAAGTCGCGCCGGATCAGCGAGCCGCAGGTCGAGATGTGGCCGGCCTCGTAGTACATGTCCTTGTGGGCGAGCGGCACGCCATGCAGCGGGCCCTTCTGGCCGTCCTTGGCCAGGGCGGAATCGGCCTCGGCGGCCGCCTTCAACGCCGGCTCGGACTCGATCGCCATGAAGGCGTTCAGCTTCGGCTGCCACTGCGCGATGCGGTGCAGGCAGGAGCGCGTCACCTCGACCGAAGAGAGCTTCCTGTCCGCGATCGCCTTCGCGACGTCGGTCAGGGTCATCAAGGCAGGTTCGGTGCTCATCGACCCACCTTCAGCGTCTGCGCCACGACGTAGCTCGCAGGCTCCAGGTCGAACGGCAGGGTGCCGGCGACCGCGGCGAAGTTGTCGAAGGCCGGTCCGATCGAGTCGGCGATGCGGGTCGCAACCTCCTTGTCGACGGGCAGCCCGGAGGCCTCCGCGATGGCACTGACTTGCTGGGGCGTGGGTCTGGTCATTCCGCTTCTCGCTGCTGGTGTCTGCCCTTCAGGCGGCCGGCGCACGGCTGTGTCCCGAACCTGATATCGCCATGTGGCAGGCGGCCTGATGGCCCATTGTATCCAGCTCCGTCAATCTTGGCGCGACATTCGAGCAGAGCACCTCCGCGAACGGACAGCGGGTATGAAACCGGCAGCCGGCCGGCGGATCGATCGGGTTCGGCGGATCGCCCGAGAGCGGCGGCGTCTCGGTGCGCCGGTCCGGATCGGATGACGGCATCGCCGCCAGCAGCGCCCGCGTATAGGGGTGCGCCGGCCTGGCCCAGACCTGCTCGACCGGGCCGAGCTCGACGACCTCGCCGAGATACATCACCAATACGCGATCGGAGATGTAGTTGATGACGTTGAGGTCGTGGCTGATGAACAGATAGGTCAGGCCGAACTCGCGCTTCAGGTCCATCAGCAGGTTCAGCACCTGCGCCTCGACCGATTTGTCGAGCGCCGACACCGCCTCGTCGAGGATCACCAGGCGCGGCGACAGCGCGAGCGCGCGGGCGATGTTGACGCGCTGGCGCTGACCACCGGAGATCTCGTGCGGATAACGGTTGGCGAAGGTTTCGGGCCTCAGGCCGACCTTGCCGAGCAGCTCGCGGGCGAGCGCCCGTGCCGCGATGTCGGTCATGCCGTGCACCTTCGGCCCGAACGCGATCGACTCCTCGATCGTCAGCCGCGGATTGAGCGAGGCATAGGAATCCTGGAACACCATCTGCATGCCGCGACGCAGCTCGCGCAGTGACATCTCATGCCCGACCTGGCGGCCGTCGAAGATGATCTCGCCGGCATCCCGCTCCATCAGGTGCATCAAGAGCCGCGCCGTCGTCGACTTGCCGCAGCCGGATTCGCCGACGATGCCGACGGTCTCGCCCTTGCCGATGGCAAACGAGACATCGTCGACCGCGCGCACCGTCTTGCGCGCACCGAACAGCCCGCCACGGACGGGGAAGTGTTTCGTCAGACGATCGACCCGCAGCAGCGGCTGCGCCTTGCCGCCGAGGTCCTCGATCGGCTCCAGGCCGGTGACTGCCGTTGCTTCACTCATGATCATCAGCTCCGGATGTCCATGGCGCTGCGCAGGCCGTCGCTGAGCAGGTTGAAGCAGATGGAGACAGCAAAAATCATCACGCCCGGCAGCGCCGCCACCCACGGATTGACGTAGATCGCGGTGCGGAGCGTGTTCAGCATCAGGCCCCATTCCGGCTCCGGCGGCTTGGTGCCGAGACCAAGGAACGAGAGGCCCGCAGCGAGGATCATCGATACCGAGATCAGGCCGGTGGCGTAGACGAAGATCGGCCCGAGCACGTTGCCGAGCATGTGCGCGCGCATGATCGTGAACGATGAGGCACCGGAGGCCCGCGCCGCCTCGACGAAATCGCGGTTGCGCACACCCGTGGTGACGCTCTCGGCGACGCGGGTGATCTGCGGCACGAACACGATGGTCAAGGAGACGATGGAGTTGGTGATGCCGGCGCCGAGCGCGCCCGAGATCGCGATCGCCAGCAGCACCGAGGGGAAGGCGTAGAACACGTCGATGGTGCGCATGATCGCGGTGTTGACCCAGCCGCCGACATAGCCGGCGACGAGGCCGAGCAGCGTGCCGATGCCGAAGGCGAGGATCACCGGCGAGATGCCGATCAGCAGCGACAGCCGGCCGCCATAGATCAGCCGCGCCAGCATGTCGCGTCCGAGCTCGTCGGTGCCGAGCGGATAGCTCGGCGTGCCGATGTGGCGCAGGCGGCGGATCATCGAGCCCTGATAGGGATCGGCCAAATGCAGATAGGGCGCGAGCAGCGCCGACAGAAAGATCAGCATCAGGACCGCGACGCAGACCATGCTGACCTTGTCCCTGACGATGCGGCGGCCGACCGTCGCCCAATAGCCGCGCGCGTTCGCCACCGACGCGGCCTGCAGAGAGGCGTCGTTCATCGTGCTCGTGGGACTGACGCTCACCGCACTAGCCTCGCTTGATGCGCGGATCGATCGCGGCCTGCGCGATGTCGACCACGAGGTTGAGGATGACGAAGAACATCGCGAGCACCAGGATCGTGCCCTGCAAGAGCGGCAGATCGCGCTGGAAGATCGCCGAGTTCAACAACAGCCCAGAGCCGGGCCAGGAGAACACGGTCTCGATCAGGATCGAGCCGCCGAGCATGTAGCCGAGCTGCAGCCCCATGATCGCCAGCGCCGTCGGTGCGGCATTCTTCAGCACATGGCGGAACACATGGGTCTCGCGCAGCCCCTTGGCGCGCAGCGCCTCGACGAAATCCTGGCTCAGGATGTCGCCCGTCAGCGCGCGCACGGTGCGGGTGATGATGCCCATCGGGATCACCGACGTGGTGATCGCCGGCAATATGAGGAAGCGGATATGCGCCCAGTCCCATGACCACGCGCCCGAGCCGGACGGACCCGCGCCCACCGCGGGCAGCCAGTTCAGCTCGACCGAGAAGATGATCACCAGGACCATGCCGAGCCAGTAATGCGGCACCGAGACGCCGGCGATCGCGATCGAGGTCGCGACCTTGTCGATCCAACTATCGCGGAAATAACCGGCGACGAGGCCGAAGAACAGGCCGAGCGAGAAGCCGATGATGGCGGCGGCGATTGCGAGCGTCACGGTGTTGGAGACCGCGCGCAGCACCTCGGCGAGCACGGGACGGCCGGTGGCGATGGAGTTGCCGAGGTCGCCATTGACCGCGCGCCACAGCCACAATCCGAACTGCACCGGCAGCGGCTTGTCGAAGCCATAGGCGACGCGGAGCTGCTGCGCGAGCTCCTGCGACGCGTCGGCTGGCAGCACCGCGACCAGGGGATCACCGGGCGTGATGTGAACGAGCATGAAGCAGACGAGCGCGACGCCGATGATGATCGGAATCGCATAGACCATCCGCCTGGCAGCATAAGAGAGCACGAGTCACCTGGTTTCTTCCTTCACCCATACGGGAGAAGGTGGTGATGGAAAACTCCCCTCCCCCTTGCGGGGAGGGGTCGGGGGTGGGGGTCCACGCGAAGACTGCCGCCGGAGGCCCCCCTCCCCGCCCCTCCCCCACAAGGGGGGAGGGAGCGCAACGGCGCACGTGCAGAGACTACCCCTCTATCAAGATCACGGCTCCACCGAGATCGGCGAGAAGTCGATGAACCAGCTCTTCGGCTGCACCACCCCCTTGACCTTCGGGCTCATCGCGCGCGGGCCGACGTCGTGGGCGACGTAGAGGAACGCCGCGTCGTCGACCGAGGCCGCATGCAGCTCGGCGAGCGCCTTGTCGCGCTCGGCGGGGTCGAAGGTCTGGCGCGCCTTCTTCACCAGCTCGTCGAACTTCGGATTGTTGATGAAGCCCCAATTGTTCGAGACCGGCGGCGCCATCGAGGACTGCAGGAAGCGCACCAGCGCAAAGAAGGGGTCCATCGCTGCGTAGGTGACGTTGGTGGCGTTGGCGCCGTTGGCGGACGGATCCTTGGCGCCGCGGCGCCAGTTGGTGAACAGCGTGTTCCACTCGATGACGTCGAGCTTGACGTCGAAATAGCACTCGGCCAGTGCCTGCTGCAGATATTCGTTCATCGGCAGCGGCTGCATCTGGCCCGATCCCGACGCCGAAGTCTGCGTCTTGACCTCGAGCTTCTTGTTCGGACCGTAGCCGGCCTCCTGCATCAGCTTCTGCGCGGCCGCCTTGTCGTACTTGATCTCGAAGGTGACGTTGCCGCGCCAGGGATGGCCCTTCTCGAAGGTGCCGGTCGCGGGCACCATCAGGCCAGCGAGCAGTCCGTCGCGCAGGCCCTCGCGATCGACGCAGAGATTGGCGGCCTTGCGAACGCGGATGTCGTTCCACGGCGAGCCGTCGACGCGCGAGAACTGCCAGGGCCAGACATGCGGCTGCTCGTTGGCGTAAAGCTTGAAGCCACGCTGCTTGATCTCGGGCAGCGCATCCGGCGCCGGCGCCTCGACCCAGTCGACCTGACCCGACAGCAGCGCCGCGGTGCGCGCATTGGCTTCCGGCATCGGCAGCAGGATCATCTTGTCGGACTTCGGCACGCGCGCGTTGTCCCAATAGGCGTCGTTCTTCGACAGCTCCAGCCGCTCGCGCGGCGTGAACTTGGTCATCTTCCATGGGCCGGTGCCAGAGGCGTCCTTGGCGAAGGCGGCCCAGGCGGCTTGCGACTTCGCCTTGTCGTCGGCGCCGGTCGCGGCCTCATAGAGCTTCTGCCACTTCGTCGGGCTCGCCATGAACAGGTTGGTGAGGTTGATCGGCAGGAAGCTGTCCGGCTCCTTCGTCGTCAGCTCGACCGTGAGGTCGTCGATCTTGTGCGCCGACGCCAGCGTCGGCATGCGCGAGGCGGTGACGCCGACCTGGCTCGGATCGAATTGCGGCGCGTCCTGCTTCAGCACCTTCTCGACGTTCCACACCACGGCATCGGCATTGAATGGCGCGCCGTCATGGAAGGTGACGCCGGGACGCAGCTTGAACGTCCATTTGGTCTTATCGGCGTCGTCGACCTTCCATTCGGTAGCAAGGCCGGGAATGACGACGCTCGGCTTGTCCGCCGACGACAGGTCCCACGCCGTCAACGCGTCATACATGGTGAGGCCGGTGAAGCGGTTACCCTCGAAGCCTTGATCGGGCTGGCCGAGCGTGCGCGGAATGTCTGCGGCAGTCATGCCGATGCGCAGCACGGATTCCGCGCAGGCTTGCGCCGGCAGCGCGAGGACCGAGACCGTCGTCATCATTGCAGCCGCAACAGCCGCACGTTCCTTCATTGAGGTCGCAATACGCGAAAGCACGATCAACATCTCCGATCAAGCTGGCTAAATTCTGTGCATCGTTATGCAACGGCTATGCCAGCGGTGCCTTCGCGCACGGCCCTGCGACGCGAGGTCACAACCGTTTGTACTCAAATGATCACGACCGGGGCTTGGCACCCGGATTGCAGGTTTCGCGGATCGAATTGATCCGATTGCCACGGAGCTTGACCCGCATGCGTATCCTCAACTCACTGCTTGCCACCGCGCTTGTGCTCGGCCTCTCGGCCGGCGCGGCGCGGGCCGAAACCGTTCTACGCTACGGCATCTCGATGGCCGACATCCCGCTGACGACCGGCCAGCCCGATCGCGGCGCCGGCGCCTATCAGTTTACCGGCTATACGATCTATGATCCGCTGGTCGCGTGGGACATGAGCACAGCCGACAAGCCCGGCAAGCTGATCCCGGGCCTCGCCAGCGAGTGGAAGGTCGATGACGCCGACAAGACCAAGTGGCGCTTCACCCTGCGCAAGGGCGTCAAGTTCCACGACGGCAGCGACTTCAATGCCGATGCTGTGATCTGGAATCTGGACAAGGTGCTCAACGATAAGGCACCGCAGTTCGACAAGCGGCAGAGCGCGCAGGTCAAGACGCGCCTTCCGTCGGTGGCGAGCTACGCCAAGATCGACGACTCCACGGTCGAGATCACCACCAAGACGGTCGACTCGTTCTTTCCCTATCAGATGCTGTGGTTCCTGATTTCGAGCCCGGCGCAGTATGAGAAGCTCGGCAAGGACTGGGACAAGTTCGCCAGCCAGCCCTCCGGCACCGGCCCGTTCAAGCTGACCAAGCTGGTGCCGCGCGAACTCGCCGAGCTCACGAAGAATTCCGAATATTGGAACAAGGACCGGCTGCCAAAGACGGACAAGCTGGTGCTGGTGCCGATGCCGGAAGCGCTGACCCGCACCAATGCGCTGCTCGCCGGCCAGGTCGACCTGATCGAGACGCCGGCGCCGGACGCCGTGCCGCAGCTCAAGGCGGCCGGCATGAAGCTCGTCGACAATGTCACGCCTCATGTCTGGAACTACCATCTCAGCGTGCTGCCGGGATCGCCCTGGACCGATATCCGCCTGCGCAAGGCGCTCAACCTCGCGATCAACCGCGACGAGGTCGTGGGTTTGATGAACGGTCTCGCCAAGCCGGCGAAAGGCCAGGTCGACCCGTCGAGCCCGTGGTTCGGCAAGCCGAGCTTCGAGCTGAAATATGATGTCGCCGCCGCCAAGAAGCTGGTCGAGGAGGCCGGCTATTCGCCAGCCAAGCCGCTGAAGACGACCTTCATCATCGCGCAGGGTGGCACCGGCCAGATGCTGTCGCTGCCGATGAACGAATATCTGCAGCAGAGCTTCAAGGAGATCGGCATCGACATCGACTTCAAGGTCGTCGAGTTGGAGACGCTGTACACGCATTGGCGCAAGGGCGCGGCCGACGAGATGAACGCCGGCATCACCGCCAACAACATCGCCTATGTCACATCGGACCCGCTCTACGCGATCGTCCGCTTCTTCGCCTCCGACCAGATCGCGCCCGTTGGCGTCAACTGGGGCGGCTACAAGAACCCCAAGGTCGATGCGCTGATTGCTGAAGCCAAGCAGACGTTCGATCCGGCCAAGCAGGACGAGTTGATCGCGCAGGCGCATGCGGCTGTGGTCGACGATGCGGTGCTGGTCTGGGTCGTGCACGACACCAACCCGCACGCGCTAGCGCCGAAGGTCAAGAAGTTCGTGCAGGCGCAACACTGGTTCCAGGACCTGACGACGATCGGAGCGGAATAACTGACCGGGCCGGCTGCTGTCGCGCTCGCAAAGCAAGAAGCCCGGCGTTTTGCCGGGCTTCCTCTTCAGCACGATAGCCAATATTTCATTTCCCGAAGGCGCCCGAGTCAAATTTGTAGGAGGCCTGGAGAAAGCCGCCGTACCGCTCGTAGCTGAAGGTCGTGGGCGACCCCGGGACTCCAGGAAATTGGGTGGTCCCACTGGTCGTCCGGGCGTACCAATAGCGGCCACCGACGCCGACGCTGAAATTTCTCGTCACGTCGTATGACACAATGCCCTCGAGCTGGTAGCCCCAGCCATTTCCAGATTGCGGAAGCGGATTGATGTCGGGCCGCAGCCAGTGATTGTCGAATCCGCTCAGCCGGACATAGGGCAGAACGGCGCCATCGAGGGTGACGTTCCAGTTCTGGCCGAGCTTGAAGACGCCGTTCAAACCCACACGGAGCGAATCCCAGTTCTCGGTCTTGCTGAGCACCAGCACGCCCCCCGCAACAGGATCGAGACCACAGATAAACGGATTGGTCGCGACCTGGATACATCCGTATGCGTTGACGGTTTCGTAGAAATGGTTGTAGCCGATGAAGCCGCCAACCTTGAACGCCGGCCCTCTCCAGAAATTGTAGCCGGCGTCGATCGTGCCGTACCAAAGCCTGCCGCTGTTCACGCTGCTGTCCGTATTCGAGTACGGAATGACGGCTGGCGGGAAGTCTTCGTCGTTGAGCCTGCCGCTGAAGATGTTGCCACCGCCCGCAAAGCCCTTGGCGAAGAAACCCAGACTGTGATCGGCCCTGGCGAACCCCTCGCCGGCATGGCTGTTGAGATTCTTGTAGGTCAGCAGAGAATTGGTTTGGCCAGCGACGAAAGGATCGCCCAACGTGTAGCGGGTGCGGCCCGAACTGTAGAAATAGCGGGCGCCGACCTCGAACTCCCACAGCGAGACCGGCGGAGGCGGCGCCTTGACCGGGAGATCCGCGGCCGACACCGCGCCGGCCCCGAGCACACAAGCCACAGCAGCGATGAGGCTGCCCGCAACTGGTAGAGTGAAACGCTTGATCGCACCCCGTGCCGGCCTGCCCTGCGTCAAACCAGCCGCACTCCTGTCCTCAGAAGACTGCATCGATGCCCCCCATCTGCAGCACTTTCTATCTTCGGTAGAGACATGCTACAAGTTCGCGCAGATTCATGCAATCGACGTCACATGACACAAGTTGCTTCTTATCCCCCTGTTGCAACCTCGCAACAAACGCAATGCGCTCGACGCCTGCTCGATTGCGCTATCCTTGTACCAGTCCCGCAGACTGGAGCGCGCTATCGTTCGGTCAAGCTCGTCATCCTGTCGCTCGCATTCATCGGCAAGCTCGCGGCGGTGGACGCCCAGACATCATCCAATGGGCCTGGAACCCGCTTCGTCCCATCGTCATCGAAGCACGATGCGGGCAAGCTGCCGCGTGCCAAGCGAAGCCTCCCGCCACGGCATTCCACCCGCCCCGTCCCCGGCACGGAAGAGCGCAGCAAGCGTTGCCCGCCCTATTCGGCTTATGTGGTCTGCAAGTGATGAGCATACTCATCGCGCGGGCACCGAACCTGGCAAACGAGGCCGCCGCGATATGATGCGAACTCGGGAACGGGGCACCGGCTACTTCGTCAGCAGTGCGTACGCCCCGTTCCAATCCTCGGGCGGCGGATTGACCTGATAGTTGCGGATGCGTGCGTCATAGAGATCATAGAGCTTGGCCAAGTCTTGTCCCTGGTCGCTCTTGCGGCCGCGCTCGATCGCGGCCAGCGCCCCTTCCCAATCGCGGCTGCGATAGCTCGCCAGCATCTCGATGGTGAGGTTGCGGAGCAACTGGAAGCGCTCGGAATACATCACGTCCTCGCGGCCGGCGATGGCGTAGATCACCTCCGGCTCGGTCTTACCCTTGACCATGATGAAGTCGAGCTCGAGAATCGCGAACTGGTCCTTCACGGCCATCGCAGTCGCCGAGCCGACGATGATCGGAAAGCCGTACTCCTTGGTCTGGCCCTCCAGGCGCGAGGCGAGGTTTACGCTGTCGCCAAGCGCCGAATAGTTGAACTTCAGGTCGGAGCCCATGTTGCCGACCACGCCGATGCCGGTGTTGAGGCCGATTCCGACCTTGAGCGGAATGTAGACGTGGCCGCCATGCTCGGCCTCCTGCTCGCGTTCGCCGTTCACCTGATCGATCCGCTCGAGCATGTCGAGCGCCGCTTCGCAGGCATTTATCTGATGATCCTTGTCGGCGAGCGGCGCGTTCCAGAACGCCATGATGGCGTCGCCCATGTATTTGTCGACATAGCCCTTGCGAGCGATGATCGCGTTGGTCAGCGGCGTGAGGAAGCGGTTCATCAGCTGTGTCAGGCCCTGCGGATCGTGCTTGTAGCTCTCCGAGATCGTGGTGAAGCCGCGCACGTCCGAGAACATCACCGTGATCTCGCGCTCCTCGCCGCCCAGCGTCGGCGGTGATTGGGCAAGCTGCTCGACCAGCACCGGCGACAGATATTGTCCGAACACCGAGCGCATCTGCCGACGCTGGTTCTGCTCGCGGACGAAGTTAGCGAAGATCAGCGTCAGATAGATCGCCGTCGTCGACAGCATCGGATAGGTGAAGTCGATCAGCAGCCGATGCTGGGTGTAGAAGTACCAGGAAATCCCGAGCAGAGCGGCCGCGAACAGCGCCCCGACCACCACTAGAGCGACGGCGCCGAGTTGCGGCGCGAAGACGATCACGAGCAGGCCGAGAAGGAGCGCACCGAAGAACTCGGCCGGGAGTCCCCAATAGGGCGGCGTCAGAATCGCACCGGTCAGAGCACTCTCGAGCACCTGAGCATGCACCTCAACGCCCGGCATGGCCGGAGAAATCGGCGTGGTCTTGATGTCGTTCAGGCCGGTGGCCGATGGCCCGATCAGCACCAGTTTGCCGGCGATCTTCTCCGGCGGCACCCGACCCTCCAGAACGTCAATGGCCGACACGTAGATCGATGGGTCACTCTCGGCATAGTGCAGCCAGAGCTGCCCATTCGCGTCGGTCGGAATCTGTACAGCACCCAGACCAAGACCGATGATGCCACTCTTGTCAGTCCTGATCCGAATCGTATCCGTGCGGGTCGCGACCCGCAGCATCTCGAAGCTCAGGGAAGGCATGATATCCCCCTGAGCCAGCATGATCATCGGCACCCGGCGAATGATGCCATCGCGCTCCGGTTTGATGGTGAACAGGCCGCGACCAGCGGCCGCATGCTCGATCACGGGGACGTTGCGCAGCAGCCCGGGAAAATTCCACATGAATGGCGTTGCATCCTGGCTGTGGCCCAGCGTCGCGATGCCTGTCACAGGCAAAGTCTTGTCGAGGCCTGCACGAGCCTCAGGACCACCGGATTCGCCGAGCACTACGCGCGACCGCTTCAGCGCGTCGGCGAGCACCTGGTCATTGGATGGCAATATCCTCAGCTTCTCGCGCGTCGGCTCGTCGAGATTTGAAAAAGTCTCGGCCGCGAGCCCGGGATTGAGCCGGTCCGGCTCGGCAAACACGACGTCGAAGGCAATTACCACGGCGCCGAGTCGGGTCAGAGTGTCGATGATCTCGGCGATCCGCGTGCGCGGCCAGGGCCACTGACCGAGCTTGGGATTCGCGAGACTCTTCTCGTCGATATCGACGATGGTCACCGGCCGCAGCGTCTTGATCCGCGGACTCAGCACCTGGAAATTATCGAAGGTCCGGACGCGCAGCTCCTGCACCAGGGCAGGGTCTGCGACGCGTAGCGCCGCGAAGCCGATCAGCAGCAGCAGGCAGATCATGCGCGCATAGCCGAACTTGCGCGCGAACCACCGAGGTACTGCTCTCAATCGTTTCATGCAGCATCCGATATCACGCCGAAGCCGGCGATCCGAGTCGTCCGGTTATCCGGACCGCGTTCCGCTCGGCGACGCCGCCGTCCGCATCGCGCGGCGGACGCGCGGGCTCAGACGAGGTGAAAACCGTCGTGATGCGCCTTGAACTGCTCAAGCGTCACCCCCTTGAGGGTGAGCGTATCGTGGGCTGCGTCGGTGATGATCGTGTCGTGGCCGCCATTGGCGGACTGCGCCGAGGCCACGAGCGCAGCGACGCTGGCGAACAGCGAGTGATCGATCTCGACGATGTCCTTGTTGACGTTGAAATCGCCGATCGTGGCGCTGCCGAAATGCGGGTTGAAGACGAAGGTGTCGTTGCCGTCCTTGCCGAAGATCGTCACGCCACCGCCGACATTGACGAAATTGTCGCTCTGGTCCGTGCCGTTGACCGTCGATGCACCATTGCCCGCCAAGGTGACGGTCAGTGCCTTGGTCGCCGTGCCGCCGTGGCCGTCGCTGACCTTCGCCTGATAGGTGATGGTCAGCGTGTCGCCGGAATTGAGGAAATCCAGGTTCACGTCGGCCGGATGATATGTCCAGTGCAGGACATCGGAGCCGCCATCGGAGCTCGTGCTGTCGAAGGTGATCGCGTGGGCATCGGCCAGCGCCTGGACGTGGGCATTCGAAGGCAGGCTCAGAGAGCCATTGTATTTGATCACGCCATTTTCGACCACCGAAGCGGTCAGCGTGTCGCCGACATCCCCGTCGAGCACCGTCAAGGTGCCGGACATGCCGCTCGCCAATTTCACCGGCTGATCCGGGATGTAGCCCGCCGAGACGTTGTCGAGCTCGAACGCATTCTGGCTGCTGGCAAGCACCACCTTGTTGAACGGGGACAGGCCGAGGAACTCGACATAGCCGTTCGAGGCCAGCGAAGTCTGTCCGCCATTGGCGAGCAGCGGCGCGACGTCGCTGCCCGAGTAGGAGGCGACCAGCTTGTTGCCGTTGTAGAAGGAGATGCTGTTGTAGCTGTCGACCGAGCCCCAATACAGCCCGAAGCTGTTCTTGACGCTGTCGAAGGTGATGGTCTCCTGGGCGTGGCTGCCGATGCTGAGATAGTTGGTCTTGTCCACACCGTCGACCATGTAGGGCGCTGCCGACACCGGCGAGGAGCCGTGCACGATCCCCGCATTGCCGCTGGCCGTGAACGTCGCGTGCAGCGCCTGGCTGTAGAAGCTGCCATGGCCGCGCCCGTTATCGGAGATGTTGCCGGCCGACACGCGATCGAACGTTTCGGTCGGCAGGCCCTCGGCATTGGTGCTGGCGGTGCTTGCGAGCACCCTCGCCTGCTCGGCCAGGATAACGGTCTGGACCGTCGGGTTCGTTTCACCTGTGATGACGGGCGCATCCTCTGCGCCGTTGACCGTGATGGTGACGGGCACATCGACCACGACGCCGTGACCGTCGTCGATCGCGACCGTGTAGGTCAGCGTGACATGCTCGTCGACACCGAGATAGTCGAACACCTTGTCATTGGCAGCGAAGGTCCAGGCCTGCGATCCCGCACCACTGCCGGATTCTGTGAGCGAGCCGAGCGACAGCCAGCTCTTGAGCACGGACAGATCCGACGGCAGCCCGTGGTCGTTGCCGGAGGTCGCGACGCCGGTCACCTTCAAGACATGCGCATCGGTGATGTCCGCATCCTCGAAAGCGATCGTGCCGCTTACAGTGTCGAGCAGATCCGAGCCGGACATCGCCGCGCGCTCGGCGATTTCGGCCGACTGCACCTCGCTCGTCACGACCGGCAGGTCGTTGGTCCCGGTGATGTTGACGACGATCGTCGAGGTCGCGCTCTTGCCCTGATGGTCGTCGAGCGTCACCGTGGTGGTGACCGTGACGGTCTGGCCGGCGCCGAGGAAATCGAGCGAGCCGTCGGTGATGGCATAAGTCCAGTCGACCTTGCCATTGTTGGCGTTGCCGCCCTGGCTCAAGTGCAGCGCCTGTTCCAGCGCTGCGATCTGGTCCGGCGTCAGCTGACTCGACAAATCTTTCTGCTGATCGGCCGCAGTCCAAGTCACGCTCTGCGCCCCGATCGATGCGGTTGGCCGATCGGTCAGGTCGACATCGGTGAACTTGACGCTGCCGGCGACGCTGTGCTGATCGGACGACCCTGTTTGCGCGGCCGCTTCGGTGATTGTGCCGGGCCGGCCGGAATCCGCGATCACAGGCGCCGTGTCTTCGGCCGTCAGCGTGATCAGCGTTCCGTCATGCCCGTCATTGCTGCCCGCGAAATGCAAGTCGCTGAAGTCGCCTTCGAGCGTCAGGGCAATGCTGTGCCCTTCGCCGTCGATGACGGTGAGCACGCCCGTCTCGGCATCGTAAGACGCCGTTGTCGCCTCGCTCCACTTGATCGTCTGCAGATCGATCTTGTCGTCGACGCCGAGGCCGGCGATCTTGGCGGAGAAGCCGGCATCATCGATGACGAGTTCGCTGCTCCCCTCGCTGCCGAAGTCGATCGTCTGGTCCACGTGACCATCGACCGTCAGCGTTGCGCCGGCATCGACCTTGATTATCCCGGAGCCTTCGACGTCGCCGGCGATCTCGAACTTGCCCGCCGTGATCTCGATCGTGCCATAGTTGAAGATCGTTCCGCCGATGCCGCTCAGCCCGCTCGCGGAGATCGTGCCGTAGATGTAGAGCGTGCCGTCATGACTCACCTTGGTATCGGCAAGGTCGAGGATCGCACCGAGGTCGACGGTGCAGACGCCGAAATTCCAGACGTCCATTCCGGACAGGGTCACATCGTTGCCGGCGATCTCCAGCGTGCCGACGCTCCGAATTTCCAACGTGCCGCCGGTGAGCGTCGTGCTCCCGTCGAGCACCAGGATCGATTCCACCGGCATCTCACCATCCTCATCGATGATGATCTGACCGTCCGTGTTATCGATGGTAACGTTGTCGAAGGTGGTCGCAGCCGCGGTCTCGACATGCACGATGCCGTGGTTGACGAGATCGCCGCCGGTGATCGTGCTGTCCTCGATCAGCAGCAGCGCGCCGCCGTCCACCTGGACAGTGCCGCCGTTGTCGACGCTGACGCCGATCAGTGTTGCGCTCTCCTCTGCAGCGACCTGAAGCATCGAGCCGTCGCCGATGACGATATCGACGTCGGTCAATGACGCGCTGCCCTGGACCGTCAGGATGGCCGTGATCTCCGCGAACGCGCCGGTCTCGCCGATCAGCAGCGTACCGCCGGCGACGGCGCTGCCCTCGATCGTGCTGTCGCCGTCGACGGAGATCGTCCCTTCGTTGCTGACAGCGCCGCCTGCGATACTCGTGCCGCTCAGCGAGAGTGCACCGCTCAGCGCAATGGTGATCGCGGCAGCGTTCGCATTCGTGATCGTCTCGTCTTCGAACGCGTTGCCGCTGCCGGACACGGCGATCGTCTCGAAATTGTCGAGCGTGCCGCCGCTCAGCGTGGCGTGGCCGGTCAGGGCTATCGTTCCGCCGGACTCGTTGGTCAGCGTGCCGCCAGTAATATCCGCATGCGATAGCGTCAGGGTCGCGGAGCCCTCGACCGTGATATTGCCACCCGCATTATCGATGCTGGTGCCGCCGTTTAGCGTAAGCTCACCATCGGCCTCGACATCGATCAGGCCGGCATTCGTGACGGCTTCGTCCGAGAGGGTGTTGCCGCTGCCGGAGACCTCGATCGAGCCAAAATTTTTCAGCTCGCCATCACTGATCGCGGCTCCGCCCTTCAGAACGAGCAGGCCGTTGGCAGGTTGTGGTGTCTCCCCGCCGCTCTCCAACGTTCCGAAGTTCTGAACGATCGGCGCGCCCTGGATGACGATGGCGCCGCCATCGATGCTGCCGCCATCCAGAGTCAGCGTCGCGCCGAGGTCGACCTCGATGAGACCGGAGCTGTCTTCATCGGCGTTCGCAACGTCACCATGCACGGTCAGCGTGCCGCCGGACAGCTCGATCATTCCGGTGTTGACGATGCCGGCGTTCGCCCCGAAGACGCCGCCGCCAGCCAGCAGCACGGTGCCGGCATTGTGCAGCTCGCTTTGCTCGAGAATCTGCGCCGAGCCGCCGACGGTGATCGTCGCACCCGAGAAGTTGTAGATGCGCGAGTCGGCCTTGGCCGTCAGTGCGCCGCTGATCGTCAGCGTGCCGTTATTGTCGAGCTCCGGAACGGCGCCGCCGCCGAAATCATTCAGCGTGACCGATTTGGCGTAGGCGTAGGCGTCGTCATCGATCGTGACCGGAAAGGCCGGCGTCAGGCCGTGCAGCTGATCGGTGATGATGATGACGTCATCATCGGTGGTCGGAGCCAGGCCGGTTGCCCAGTTCGCGCCGTCGCTCCACAAATGAACCTGGCCGCCGCTGCTTTCGCCGGGCTGGGTCGTGGCGATCCAGACCACGGCCGGATCGTCGGTGCCGGTGATCGTCACCGTGATCGTCTGGGTCGACGTCGCGCCATGCGAGTCCGTCACGGTCACCGTGTAGGTGAGCGTCACCTTCTGACCCGCGGGAATGAAATCGGCGACATAGACCGGTAGGTTGGCGAAGCTCCAGTTGACCTTGCCGGTGCCGCTGCCGGTGCTGTCGGAGGCCAGGGATGCCGTCAGCGCCTGCTCGAACAGCGCCAGTGGCGCCGGCGGAATGCTGCCGCCGCCTTCAAGAACCGCGCCGGTCAGCTTGGCCGACACGCTATGGGTGTCGGTGAGGTCGACATCCTTGAACGTCAGCGTGCCGGAGGTCGGGTCCTCGGAGGTGAGCGGCCCGCCGGGCACGCTGGTGCCGCCCTCGAACGCGATGGTCGGGACGTTCGCCGTGATCTCGGGCTTGTCGTTGGTGCCGGTCACCGTGATCGTGATCGGCACCTCGGTAAACTCGTTCGACGGCGCGAAATTGTTGTCGACGCGCACGACGTAGGTCAACGTCAGCATCTCGCCCGCGGCCAGAAAGTCGAAGTAGTTGTCGGGAACACTGTAGCTCAGCATTGCCGAGCCGAAATTCTTGTTGGTCGGATCCGGCACCACCGTGATCTTCACGGCCGTCGCCATGACATCCTGCAACTGCAGGGCGTTCAGCGATGCCGTGACGTCGGCCTGCTGCGCGCTCTTGAACGCATAGGACTTGAAGCTCACCGAGACCGTCGGCCGGTCGATGTTATTGACGTCGAGGAAATTGACGCGGGTGAGGACGGTGTCGAGGTCGGCGCCGTTGCCCGTCTGACCGGTCCGCTCGGCCAGACCGAAGGTCGTGGTCAGCCGGCCGCCGGCGTCGAGAATCCTGACCTCCGGCGCACCCGGAATGTGCGACAGCTGCTCGGACGTCGAGCTCGTCGTGGGTGTCGAGCCCGTATTGTCGGTCACCTGATAGGTCGGCGTCGCGCTGGTGCCATTGGGCAAGGTCAACGGCGTCAGCGTCTGCGGCACCCCGATGTCGGTGAAATGGGTTGTCGACTTCGGATTGGTGTTGTCGGTGAACTTCAGCGTGAAGACGTCGTTGATGAGCTTCTGGATGTCCGGCGTGAGCGGCACAGCGCTCTGATTCACGATTCCGTTGCTGATCTGGATCTGCTGTCCGGCCTGATTCACCACAGCGATCGGCTGCAGCGTCGTCTTGTCGAACAGCACGTAGGAGCCGGTGCGGCCATCGGGCTCGACCAGCACCTGGAACTTGGCATCGGGCAGACCGCCCTGCCCCGGCACCGTGAAGTCGATCTCGACCAGCACGGCGGTGCCGCGAATGCCCATGGTCGCCACGGGCGTGTCGACCTTCATGTCGCCGTGCTTGGCGGTCTCGCCGGCCACGAACGAGATCGTGCCGGCAACGAGGCTGATCAGCGAGGAATTGTTCGACCCGTTGGGGTCGTACACCATTTCATTCAGCACCATCCGCGCATTGGACGACAGGCCGAACACGGTGCCGTCGATGAAGGTGATGCCGAGCGTCGAATCCGAGCCGGACTGGACCACGTCGCCCTTCTCGACGTTGTCGCCGTTGTGAAGGAGGATCGAAACGCCGTTGCGGATGACGGTCGCGGTGCCCTGCAGCTTGGTCACATGGCCGATGACCTTGCTCACGCTCGCAGCCGCCCCGGCTTGGCTGACCTGCACCGCGCCGGAGAGCGCATTGACGAGGTCGCCGGTCAGATGCGCGCCGTCCGGCGAGGCCAGCGGCGCGCGTTTCTCGCCCTTGAAATAGTCCGGCAGCACCATCTCGCGCCCATCGGACGAGAGGATCAGGTCGAGGCCAGACCGCTTGAAATCGGCATTGAACAGAAAATGCGCGTCCGGAACGACGATGGCGTCCGTCGGCGCATGGGCATGCGGGGCCTCCAGCCGCACGTGGCCATGCGAGGAGGCGCCCCGGCCTTCGGAGAAAAGCGCGGCGTCAGAATTGCCAGCGTAATTCACGGGGCCACCGACTATGGTTAATGAATACATAAGAATGAGTGTTCAAGGCGTGCATATCACTGGCAAGTGTCTGGCGGAACCACCTTCAGCTTGTGCTTCAGGTGGCCAAAAACGGCGGCTTCCGCGGGATCGCTACGATGTTGTCGAGTTTCTGCCCTCTTTAAAGCTGGCCCCGGCCGAGACATGCCAAGTCAAAATTCACCTCGCTTCAGAAAGCCAAAGTAATTGTAAGTATTCATAGACCATCAAATACCTTTGCCGACATCAACATCCGCACCGGCTTACCCCTGACAACGGATTTCAAGTGGAGGACTGCGGGTGGGAGAACAAGAATCGACGAATTGCATCAATTTGGCAGGAGCTGCGGCTGAGTTCGAAGCACAACTTCACCGCGAACCCTCCTGACCTTCGCGACCCTCGCTCAGCTTTCGCTAGGATTTGTCGCATCGGAGCAACACAACGTTCAGCGTAAATCCTGCGATTTGGTCGCCGGATTGCCGGTTTTAAGCAGAGGCCAAGCCTCCGCACCCATGCTGACCCCCAACAAGCATCCGGTTCCGTCAGGCGCTGCGTCGCGCCGGCCGAGATCCGGGCACGGGGCGTCACATGAATTTTCTCGCGCTGATGCGCGCATCGCTGGCGGCCGCGGCCGCCAGCGCCGCCATATGGATCGGCAGCCCAGCGAGCGCCGGTCCTGTCGCGCAGCCATTGGAGCTTGCAACCGCCATCGAGGATACGGCGGAACCATTCGGCCTCCCGCGGGGCGGCCTGGAGGCCGGCGCGTTGCGCGACAAGTGGTTGACGCTCGCGCGCAAGCTCGAAGACGAGCGCGTGCAGCTTGCGCTGTGCGACGGCGACCGCGAGCGCTGCGTCTCCCCCGCCGCCCTCAGCCTGCTGGCGATCATCGATCAGGGCCGTATCCGCGCGGGACGGGCCAGGCTCGGCGAGATCAATCGCGCGGTCAATCTGACCATCCGGCCGGCCAGTGATCTCGCTCAATATGGCCAGGTGGACGTGTGGGCCTCCCCTCTCGCTACGTTCGAACGCCGTGCCGGCGACTGCGAGGACTACGCGATCGCCAAGTTCGTCGCACTTCGGATGGCTGGCATTGCCTCCGACGATCTGCGGATCGTGATCCTGCACGATGTCGTCCGGGGCGAGGATCATGCCGTCGCGGCGGCGCGCCTCGACGGGCATTGGCTCATGCTCGACAATCAGCGCATGGCGATGATCCAGGACAGCGATGCGCGGCAGGTGCGGCCGTTGTTCGTGATCGACGAGACAGGAATCTCCCGGTATCAGGCCTTGCCCCTGATGGCGGAGGTCCGAGCGCTGTCGCCTGAGGGGACGGCTTCCGTGAACCATTGACGATCGCCGCATCGTTGCCGCGCGCCCACAACTTGAGACGTGGCCGGGAGTTCGCGGGACGAGCACGGCAGGAATGCGGACGGTGCGCCGACGGAACCGGCCGGCACCGAAGGACGCGATGCGGCGGCTCGTTCACCGCGCCGCAACGAGTTGCATCCACATTGCAGACGCGAACCGATCGAGGCGATAGTGCCGTCATGACCCCAGGCAGCCCCGCCCTCGCCGTGCGAGGATTGACGAAGTGTTTCGAACGGCCAGCGGTCGATGCACTCGACCTCGTGGTGCGCTCGGGCGAATTCTATGCACTGGTCGGCCCGAACGGCGCCGGCAAGACGACGACGCTGCGCATGGTCGCGGGCCTGCTGCGCCCGGATGCCGGGCGGATCGAGATCTTCGGCATCGATGCGCTGCGCGACCCGATCGCGGCCAAGCAGGTGATGGCCTGGGTCTCCGACGAGCCCATGATCTACGACAAGCTCACGCCGCTCGAATATCTCGAGTTCGTCGCCGGACTGTGGGGCATCGATCCCGCGACCTCGAGTAACGCGGCAACCGAACTTCTGGCCTCGCTCGGGCTGGAGCCGCATCTGCACGAGCGCTGCGAAGGCTTTTCCAAGGGCATGCGCCAGAAGGTCGCGCTCGCCGGCGCGCTGATCCACGACCCGCGGCTGATCATCCTGGACGAGCCGCTGACGGGCCTGGACGCGGTGTCGGCGCGGCACGTCAAGGGCCTGCTCGCCGAGCGCGTCCGCCGCGGCGGCACGGTGATCATGACCACGCACATCCTCGAGGTCGCCGAGCGCATGGCCGACCGGATCGGCGTGATCGCCGCCGGGCGCGTCGTCGCCGAAGGCACGCTGGCCGAGCTGCGCCAGCAGAACGGACGCACCGACACCAGCCTGGAGGAGCTGTTCATCGCGCTGGTCGACGTCGAGTCCGCGGCATGACGCGGGCGGCGACGCTCGCCTGGTTCGCCCGTCACGAGCTCAGGCTCGCCTGGCGGGAATGGCTCGGCATGATCACGGCCGGCAGGCGCCGCCGCACGCGGGCCGCCGTCATCGGTCTCGTGCTGTTCGGCGCCCTGATGCATCTGCCGGCCTGGGTCGTGGTCGGTCGCTACGCCGATCTCGAGCTGCCGCTCGACAAGACCGCGCTGATCGTCATCACCGCGACCATCATGCTGTCCTGGGCGCTGATGCTGTCGCAGGCGATCGAATCCGTCACCCGCGTGTTCTACGCGCGCGCCGACCTCGATCTCATCATGTCGTCGCCGGTGCGGCTGGCCGAGATCTTTTCGGTCCGGATCGCGGCGATCGCGCTCTCCGTGACCAGCATGGCGCTGCTGCTCGCGACGCCCTTCGTCAACGTGCTGCTGATCGAGGGCGGCGCACGCTGGCTCGCGGCGTTCGTCGTGGTCGCGGCCGTCGGCCTGTCGGCGGCGGCGATCGCCATTGCCATCACGATCGTCCTGTTCCGCCTGATCGGCCCGGCGCGAACGCGGCTGGTCGCCCAGATCCTGGCCGCCGTGATCGGCGCCGGCTTCGTCATCGTGCTGCAGATCGCCGCGATCGTGTCCTACGGCACGCTGTCGCGCTTCGCCGTGCTCACCTCGGATGCGGCGGCCGCCATCGCGCCCGATCCCGACAGCATCCTTTGGCTGCCGGCCCGCGCGGCGCTCGGCGACGGCCAGGCGCTGCTGATCCTGCTGGCCGCGGGCCTGCTGTTGCTCGGCGTCGTCATGATGGTGTTCTCGCCGCGCTTCGCCGACACCGCGATCAGCGCCGCGGCCCAGGGCATCTCCAGCCGCGCCGGCGCACGCGTCAGGTCGTTTCGGGGCGGCTCGCAGCAGCAGGCGCTGCGGCGCAAGGAGTTCATGCTCCTGCGGCGCGATCCCTGGCTGATCTCGCAGACGCTGATGCAACTGCTCTATCTGCTGCCTCCGGCGCTGCTGCTGTGGCGCAGCTACTCCGACAGCTCGCAGGCGGTGTTCCTGATCACGCCGGTCGTCGTGATGGCGGCTGGCCAGCTCGCAGGCGGCCTCGCCTGGCTCACCATCTCCGGCGAGGACGCGCCCGAACTGGTGGCGACGGCGCCGCTGCCGGCGACGCGCATCGTGCGCGCCAAGGTCGAGGTCGTGCTGATCACGATCGCGGTGATCTTCGCGCCTCTCGTGCTCGCGCTCGGCTGGGTCGCGCCGGCGCAGGCGGTGATCACGGCCGTTGCCGTTCTGGTCGCGACCGTCTCCTCCACGGCCATCCAGCTCTGGTTCCGGATCCAGGCGCGGCGCAGCCAGTTCCGCCGCCGCCAGACCTCGTCGCGGCTGGCGACCTTTGCCGAGGCGTTCTCCTCGATCGGCTGGGCGGCGACCGCTGCACTGGCGCTCGCGCTGCCCGAGGCTGCCATCGTCTGCGGCCTGATGACCGCGAGCCTCTTGCTCGCAGCCTGGAAGCTGAGGCCGGCACGAACCTGAAGCGTTCAGCGCAGCACCTCCATCACGGCGGCGGCGAACGCCGCCGGCTCTTCCTGCGGCAAATTGTGGCCGGCCCGCGCGATCACGCGATGGCCGATCCGGTTGCTGAACTTCGCAGCATGCGCCTGACCGTCCGTTGCCGGGATCACGCCGTCGGCGTCGCCATCGAGCGTGATCGTGGGCACGGTGATGACGGGCTGGCTCGCCAATCGCCGCTCCAGCTCCTGATAGCGCGGATCCCCATCGGCCAGCCCGTAGCGATGGCGATAGCTGTGGATCACGACGTCGACGTGATCGGGATTGTCGAACGCCTCCGCCGCGCGCGCGAAGGTCGCGTCGTCGAAGCGCCAGTGCGGCGACCATTGCTGCCACAACAGCCGGGCGATCTCGGCGCGGTTGGCGGCAAGCCCGGCGCGGCCGCGCTCGGTCTGGAAGTACCACTGATACCAGAACGCGAACTCGCGCGGCACCGGCGCCGGCTCCAATGCCCGCGCAATGTCCTGGATCAGATAGCCGTTCACGGAGACCAGGCCCGTACAGCGCTCGGGCCACAGCGCCGCGCCGACGCAAGCCGCGCGGCCCCCCCAATCATAGCCGGCGAACACCGCGCGCGGGGCCGCCAGCGCATCCATCAGCGCGATCAGGTCGGCGCCAATCGCAGCCTGCTGCCCCGAGCGCGGCGTCGATGCGTCGCGGAACCGCGTCGGGCCATAGCCGCGCACATAGGGGACGATGACGCGGCAGCCATGAGCTGCAAGGCGCGGCGCGACCTCGACGTAGGAGTGGATGTCGTAGGGATAGCCGTGCAGCAGGATGACGACGGGGCCGTCGGCCGGCCCGCTCTCGACATAGGCGATGCGGAGCACGCCTGCATCGATCTCCCGCAGCGGCCCCAACACCCGATCCGTCATGCCATGCTCCCGCAACGTTGCGCCGCCCTGTCCAGCCGGACGTCGCGCCGAGGATAGTTCTGATCCGGATTCCTCGCTACACTCACACGCGCTGTTGAAGAGGAACCGCCATGCTGCGCCCGCTGGTCTCGCTGCTTGCCGTCCTGGTCTCGTTCGCATCGCCCGCTGTGGCGCAATCGGGGCCGCGCACCAGCGAGTGCCTGGCGATGGCCAGCGCCCCGCCGCGCGCCACGCCTGTCAGCTTGCGCCGGGCGGCGGCGGCCGGCAACGAGGTGACGATCACCTATGCCGGCCACTCGACCTACTTCATCGACACCCCGATGGGCATCCGCATCGCCACCGACTACAGCGGCGCTTATCAAGTCGGACGTCTGCCCGACGTGATCACCATGAACCGGGCGCATTCGACGCATTACACGCTGGCGCCCGATCCGCGCATCCCACACGTGCTGCGCGGCTGGGGCGACGACGGCAAGCCGGCCCAGATCTTCGAGCGGATCGGCGACGTGCTGATCCGCAACATCACCACCGACATCCGCCGCTACTTCAGCGATTCCATCGGCGCCGACATGATCAAGGACGGCAACTCGATCTTCATCTTCGAGGTCGCCGGCCTGTGCATCGGCCATCTCGGCCATTTGCACGTCAAGCTGGACGAGACGCATTTCGCCGCGATCGGCCGGCTCGACGTGGTGATGGTGCCGATCGACGGCACCTACACGATGTCGCTCGACGGCATCTCGGAGATCACCAAGCGGCTGCGCGCCTCCGTGGTGCTGCCGATGCACCGCTTCGCGACGCCGCTCGACGAGTTCATGCGCAAGATCGGCCAGCAGTTCGAGATCGACCGCCGCGCCGAGCGCAGCTTGAAGATGTCGCGCGAGCTGCTGCCACAGGTCCCGACCGTGATCATCCTCGACGGGGTCTAAGCGCCCGCGAGGCTGGTGCCGCGGCGGCCTTCCGGCGTCAGGAACATGCGCTTGAGCTTGTTGATCACGCGCACCGCGAGGCCGAGCAGGTAGGGCTGCGTCTTCAGGCAGAAGGCGAGCTTCTTGACGTGGCCCTCGACATGCCATTTGGCATGGGCGCCGTCGCGGAAGAAGATCACGTCGCCCGGCCCATAGCGCTTCGCCGGCATGCCGTCGCTCTCCAGCACGATCGCGCCTTCGAGGATCAGGATCGTCTCATCGAAATCGTAGTACCAGTTGAACTTGCCCTCGGTGCAATGCCAGACGATGGTCGAGCCCAGCCCGTCGCTGCTGCGCGCGATGGTGCAGGAGGTCGCGGTCGGACTGCCCTCGATGATCCAGGACGGCTCGATCGGAGCGGGCGCCAGGTCGACGGCGAGATTGGCGGTTTCGATCAAGGACGGGGACATCTTGGACCTCAAATGCATCGGATTGAAATGACCGGCTGAACGGCGGCGTGAGCCCGCGACCGTAGCCGATTGCACCTAATGGCTGCTTTCCGAAGTCGTTAAGATTTGAACCGATCGCCGCGACCAGCCGTCGCATCACAAACACGCAAGCGCTATAAACTCCACGCGAACGCCGCAATTTGTTCGCGGCCTCGCCAAACCTGCTGATCTACTGTTTGACCGCACTGCAAGATGCGGACAGGCTTCCCTCTGGTCGCCCTGCCCATCCTGAGTTGTGCCATCGCCTTTAAAGATTTGCCGCCTTCGCAGAGATAAGGATTTCCCAGGATGCGCCGACTGAGCCTCGCACTCGCCCTCACGCTGTCCGCCGCCACCCTTGCAACCAGCCGCCTCGTCTTGGCGGGCGAAACGCCCGCCCCCGACAACGCCAAGGCCTACTTCATCAACCTGAAGGACGGCGACACCGTCTCCTCGCCGGTCCTGATCCGCTTCGGCCTGTCCGGCATGGGCGTTGCCCCGTCCGGCACCGAGGCCCCCAACACCGGCCACCACCACCTGCTGATCGACGCGCCCGCGCTCGAGGGCGACTCGCTCAACGAGGCGATCCCGGTCGATGCCGGCCACGTGCATTTCGGCAAGGGCCAGACCGAAGCCTCGGTCAATCTCACGCCGGGCAAGCACACCTTGCAGCTCGTGCTCGGCGACTGGAGCCACATCCCGCACAACAAGCCGGTCATGTCGGAGCGGATCACGATCGACGTGCAGGCCACCACCGGCAGCGCCAAGCAGTAGGCACGTTCGGCCGACGACGACACCGCCGCGAGCATCGCTCGCGGCTCGTTTCGGGCCGGTGCACGCGTGACGCCGGCCCGTCATGCATCAGGCCCACTCGCCCTTGCGGAACACCGGCACGCGACGGCCATCTTCATGGAGGCCGTCGATGTCGGTGTCGGCCGCGCCGATCATCCAGTCGATGTGGATCAGGCTTCGGTTGCCGCCCTGGGCGGCGATCTGCTCCGGCGACAGCGAGGTGCCGTTGATGAAGCATTTCGAGTAGCACTGGCCGAGCGCGATGTGCGAGGCGGCGTTCTCGTCGAACAGCGTGTTGTAGAACAACAGGCCGCTCTTGGAGATCGGCGAGGAGTGCGGCACCAGCGCGACCTCGCCAAGCCGGCGTGCGCCCTCGTCGGTGTCGAGCACCTTGTTCAGGACCTCCTCGCCCTTCGAGGCCCTGGCCTCGACGATGCGGCCCTCCTCGAACCTGACCTGGATGTTGTCGATCAGCGTGCCCTGATAGGACAGCGGCTTGGAGCTGACGACGTGACCCGACACACGGCGGCAATGCGGCGTCGTGAACACTTCCTCGGTCGGAATGTTGGCATTGCAGGTGATGCCGTTCTTGGCGGTCGAGGCGCCGCCCTCCCATTCGTGGTCGTCGGCGAGACCGATCGTCAGGTCCATGCCGGGTCCGGTGTAATGCAGCGCGCTGAAGCGCTGGCCGTTGAGCCACCCGGTGCGCTCGCGCAGCACCGCGTTGTGGCGCTCCCAGGCGGACACGGCATCCTCGCGGTCGACGCGCGACGCGGCGAAGATCGCATCGGCGAGCTTCGCCACCGCGACCTCCTCTGGCACGTCCGGGAAAACCAGCTTGGCCCAGGACGGGCTCGGATAGGCGATGATGTTCCAGTTGGTCTCGAAATTGGTGATCTTCTCCAGCGCCGGCTGGTAGGCCTTGGAGTTCGCCTTGCTGGCACGTGCCACCTTGGCCGGATCCTGTCCCGACAGCAGCATCGGATTGTCGCCGACGATGGCGAGCCGCGCCGTATTCTCAGAGAATGCCTTGGCCATGCCCTGGTAGAGCCAGTCGGCGGCGCGATCGAAGCTGTTGTCATGACCGAAACGGTAGCGCGCCAAGGTCAGCTCCTCGTCGGAGAAGAACGAGGTCACGATTCCCGCACCGGCCTTGTAGGCGTGCTCGGCGACCTTGCGCACCAGCGGCAGCGCCACCGACGGCGCGGTCAGCAGCAGATCCTGACCCGGCTGCAATTGCAGGCCAACCTTCACCGCCACCTCGGCCAGGCGGTCGAGCTTGACGGGATCGATGGCGGCATCGAAGTTGCGCGGATGTGCGGTCATCAGGGTATCCAGTTCCGTTTCTTTGCGGTGTTGAAGAGATAGGCCAATCGAGAAGGGGGTCAATGGGAAAGGGGCTTCCGTGCCGCGTTGTCATCGCTCGCCGTATCCTCCGCTTTCTTCCCGGCGAACGCCGGGATCCATACTCCGCGGCGTCTGTGATGATGCGCGGCTGTGGCTCCAGCTCGGTCCAGCGCAGGCTTCGGTGTTTATGGGTTCCCGCTTTCGCGGGGACGACACGGGAGTATTCGGTGGGCCTGTCACCTTATCACTGCGTCATCGCTGCGCGGGATGGCCACGAAGTTTGCCGGCGTGGCAGCTCATCCTCGCACCCGCTTTCGCGTCCGAGTATTGCTCTTGCAGTCACCCTCTCCAAAGCGAGGGTGCAGGGAAGGCCGGACCTCGACTGAGGCCCGTGGCCCGCCTGCTCAAAAAATGCAGGCGGCAGGTACCACAGGTCCAGCCGGACGATCCGGTGGATTCAATTGGTCGTCGCAACACTCGATGAGGAGGTTGCGATGGGCATTCGAAAGAAACGGTCAACGCGGG
>NZ_JAUEYJ010000037.1:0-40800 GCF_032489615.1 Bradyrhizobium sp. SZCCHNR1051
CGCCGCTCTTGAACGGCCGATTCGTCATGCCCCCAAATCTTACCGTGAACACTGAGTTCTTGCCCAGCCTCGACGTGGCAAGTGATGAGTCCGCGACAAACTGGCTCGACGGGCAGTTGGCGCATGCGCGCCATGCAGAGATTGCCCGTCGTGCAACTCGGGATGGCGTGAGCTCATCGGGTCATAGCGGCCAGCATCATCGACGCCCTTCAAACGTCTTCAGTTGTTGGAATGCACCGTCACGGTGATGAGTTGGCTCCGGGCTGCCGGGTCGGCAAAGCACGAGCCATTCCCCTCCTCCGCGTGCCCAGCGGCACCGGTCCGATCGCATGGAAGTTCGGGCGGGGCCGGAACTCCGAAGCGCAGCAGCGGTTCTAGTGTGGTGGACCTGACATTCGCTTTGGACTGTCGCCAGCTCCTCGAGCGAGGTCGGATCAAGAACCGCAATCGATCATCCGTTTGCCGGCCTTGTTCGGCTCTGACATTCGTCAACCGTTCTTGGCAGAGCCGGACACCGGAGACATCCGCCGATCACGGCGCACTTCACTGGAGGCCTGATATGTCGACCAAAACAGCTCTGCTCGGCCGCACGGCCGCAATTGCTTCATTGACTGCACTCGCGATCGGCGCCCTGGCCCCGACCAGTGCCGACGCGCGAAATGGGCGCTGGCACGGCGGCGGCGGCGCTGCGGTCGGCGCGGCGCTTGCGGCGGGTGCCATCGGCACCGGTCTTGCGATCGCCGCGAGCCGCGACGCCTATGATTACTATGATGGTCCGGTCTACGGCGGCCCGGCGTATTACGAGGCGCCCGCCTACTACGGAGTGAACCCCCACGCCTATGGCTATTACCGCAAAGGCGAATACCCCTATCAGATCTATGGTGGTGACAGCCCGAACGCGGTTTGCGCGCAAGGAACGACCTGGAATTGCCGCTGAGCCGCTTCTGATTGAAACCGCGGCGTGGCACCGGGCGAGGTCTCGCGGCGCTCGCCCGGCGCTGGACTCCCTTCTCTGCCTCCGTGACCAGTCCCGTAGCCCGCCATGAGCGCAGCGACATGCGGGACAGGTCTCTCCCCGGCGTCGCTTCCCCGAAGCCCGTTGAGCCTCGTCGCGTTGAGCCGGCGAAGTCAGTTTCGCGCGCTGTCACCCCCCGCAAACGGATCGCTCGAAGGGCGACACCCAGCGGCGCGAGCGACCGAAGCTGCCATCCGCTTCAGCGCGCGTCACCCACCAGGCGAAGATCGATCCTGCCGATCAGGTCGGCGCGAAACGTCTCGGCGGCGGCCATTGCCGCCATGGTCTGTCGCAGTGTGCTGACGTTCGATCCGAGCGACACGATGCCGCCCAGCACCGCGGCAATCGCCCCGAGGGCGACGACCGCATTGGATCCCAGCAGGCCCAGCACCGCGCCGAGCAGCAATCCTGCGCCGACATAGATCACGACCCTCGAGGCTAGGATGATCTTGCGACACCGCTCGGCCATCTCGGCAAGCTCCTCGATCTGCGCCTCGATCCGGGAGATTTGATCGCTCAGGTCGTCCTCGTTCATCAGACCAGCTGTTCTCCATGGTGTTTGCTTTGAGCACTATTCCCTCTCCGCCAGCCAACGTACGGCCAATGACTGGACAATCCGAGAGATGGTTTGCAGCCGTGAGGCATCGACCTTGGTCAGCGAGATAGTCAAGTGCACTGTCAGCGCAATCCCGCAATCGCTGGCGCGAACGCACCGAGAGCGAGCTGGTCATCCTTCATCGAACAGACCACGAATATCGGCCATCGAACGAAACAACTTCATCGGATGGCGCAGCACGATTTAGTGCACTGTCACCCGCAATCTCGCCGCGCCGCATTTCTGCTACGATCTACCCTGAGTCGAGCGGAGGAAAGGCACATCGTGGCTTTGACCATCATTTGCGTAAGCGGACCTGCTAACAGTCCGGCGATGTTCTCGGCATTTTTGAGATGCCTTACCGCGGATATTTGGCGACAGCGTACCGCTTCATATTCACCACAACGAGAACCGTTCGCTGCTGATGGCAACGCAGGCTGGCGAGCCAACCCATAGAGGTCAGAAAGAGCCAAATCGCAGCGAAGGCCCCGAACTCGCGCCGGATTGACTCAGATCAACACAAACGATTGACGTCGAGAGCATGCTGTACATTAGAACTGCGCTCTGCTCGATAGAGACCCCCCGCTCGCTGGAACGCCTACGGAGCCAGCCGACGCGCCGCGGATCAATCCCCGATTAGGAATGAAGATGAAGCACCTTTTCACGGCACTTTTTGCGGCTGCAATCGTCACCTTAGCTTCGGGCGTCTCGCAAGCCGATTCCGGAAAAACTTGGTACGTGAATCAGGCAAGTAAGAGTGCGGGGGACGGGCACGCCTGGAATGCCCCGTTCCAATCCCTGCAGGATGCACTATCAGCGGCCTCTAAGAACGACGAAATCTGGGTGGCGCGTGGCACGTATTATCCCGATGCGACCGATCAGACCAAGTCATTTGTCCTCAAGGAGGACATCGCCGTCTATGGGGGCTTCTCAGGCAACGAAACGGCGCGGCAGCAAAGGGATTTTCGAAGGAATGTAACCATACTCAGCGGCAATATCGGCAAGGGCGACAAGACGAAAAACACAAAGACCATTATTATGGGCGCTAACCGAGCCATTCTGGATGGCTTCACGGTCTCGGATTCTTACGGGACGGACAAGCCCCGCATGCATCTCGTGCCGGCCGACATTCTCAAGAACGACATGGTCGTTGGCGGCGGCATGAGAAACTTCATGACCAGCCCCATTGTGCGCAACGTCGTCTTCAAGAACAACTACTCGCCCAAGGGCGGCGCCGTTTACAATGTGCACAAGGCGGGCGCGGACCAGGCCGCCTTCATCAATGTCGATTTCATCGACAATGTAGCCGAGCTGCGCGGCGGCGGCGTAAGCAACGATCTCGGCGCTATGCCGCGCTTCATCAACTGCCGCTTCATCGGCAACCGCAGCAACGACAAAGGCGGCGGCCTTTACAACGACTTTGCCGCGTCGCCGCTTGTCTTCAACACGCTGTTCACAGGCAACTCGGCCGTGAGCGCCGGCGGCGTCGGCAACGACGGCGGCTCGGCACCACTGCTCGTCAACGTGACAATCGTGGGCAACAAGGCCAGCAGCGCGTTGGGCCCGGACCTTTATCAGGGGACAGGTGCGAACAGCAATCCGATCCTCATCCGCAGCGTTGTCGGTAAGGTCTATAATTGGCATGAGGACATTGTGTCGGAGGTCGGCTCGCTCGCTCCTGCGGGAAGCACGCTGCCGCTGGCCGACTTCATCCCCATCAGCAACCTCAAGGGGGAGTTGGAACCCGTTGCCCTTAAATCCGCGCCCGCTTATGCGCGCGGTTACCAGTCCGGCTTGGACGGCGCGCTCCTGCTGAAGAACGGCTTGGTCGAGAAACTCGTCCAGATTTACGTGAAGAACAGCGGCGCGGTCGAATATCAGGGCGAGTACATCCGGCCAGCGGTCAGCGCCAAGGCCGTATCCGCGCCGGTCATCTATGTCGTCCCGGACAACCCGGCCAAGGCACAGGACGGACTTTCCTGGGCAACCGGGTTCTCCGACTTGCAGGCGGCCATCGACCTCGCCTCGGCCTCGAAGGCAGCGGTTTGGATCAAGGCCGGCACGTACAGGCCTGCCAAGAAGGACGGCCGTATCGCGGCCTTCATTCTCTACGACGGCGTGAAGCTGTACGGCGGGTTTGCCGGCACTGAAACTGCCTTAGAGCAGCGTCGCGCCGCCGGCGCGCGGACAATTCTGAGCGCGAGGGCCGCCAAAGGCGGCTATCGATATGCGCACGTCCTCTATGGCGCCGATGACGCGCTGCTCGACGGATTGACGCTGCGTGACGGTCGCGCGGTCGGCCGGACTTACAACGGCAAGGGCGGCGGGTTGCTTGCCTATCATGCCGGCAAGAAATTTCTGCCGCGCGAGGCCGCGATCGGATTCAAGATGACGCTGCACAATTGCCGCTTCGAGCACAACGAAGCACTCGAAGGCGGAGCGATTTATGCCTACGGCAAGGCCAATCTCACGATCTCCGATACCGTCTTTGAAGGCAATCGGGCCGTCTATGGCGGCGCCAACGTCAACCGCGAGGGCGTCGTCGTCACATGTCAGAAGTGCTCGTTCACCGGCAATCGGGCATCGCAGGATGGCGGCGCAACCTACGAGGATTACGGCTCGCATGTGAGCTATGAGCAAGCCCGGTTTACGGCCAATAGCGCGCGCCATCAGGGCGGCGCCATCTATGAGATCAGCCGGGCCTCGCAATTGGAAGCGACAGTCGTCGGCGTCAGCAAGTCGGCATTCGTCAAGAACAAGGCGCGCGACGGCGCCAGCATCTATAATCTCGATGGTAGTACGCTGACGATCACGAACTCGACCTATCCGGCCAAGACGGTCTACAGCCGGACGCCATCCGAGAGCAAATAGAGGCGGCAACGCCGCGCCACTGAAGCCACTCACCCTGAGATGAAGCAAGACGACGACGGCGACTGCGATGGCGCGCAGACCGTCAATATCTGCTCGATACTCGCCAGTGCCCTTCTACGGCCATATCAACATCGATCGAAAAGCCGACACCACAGCGCTGGCTGAGCCTTCAGGCGGCGGCTATGTTTGGCCCATCGCCCAGACGTCATGGGGCCGGCCGCGGCCGGATGATGGGTGATGCAGGACTCGAACCCGCAAAGCCATGAGGGCGGATTTGCCGTCGGTCGGACGTCGTCGCCGTCGATGACGCGGATGATTTCAACGGAGTCAACCGGACCTTCGTCCGTGTCGGGGACGGTTCGGTAAAGCAGCAGGTAAGGCGCCTCGACCAGCATACGCATGGACGGGCGGATCGGAACGGCGGGCGCCCATCCGCGGTTGCGATCTCAGCAGTTCGAATTTCGCTTCGATTCGGTCGAGATGACGCTCAGCGGCGGCTGGCTGATCGACCCAGATCAGCAGGTAGATGTCGAGCAGATCGGACCAGGCCTGGTTGGACCAGACCAGCTCAATCGGCATTGTGGGAGGCTTGCTTCGCTCCCTTCAGCCGTCGCGGGCGTCCGTGCGCAGCTGCTTCATATCGACCTTGGCAGCAGATCCGCTGGCGATGCCTTCGCCCCAGGCCTGCCGCAGGCGCCTGACGTCCTCCCGGCACAGCTCACGCTTCAGCTGCCAGTCGCGCACCGCCTCGCGGACGATCTCGCTGGTGGTGGCATATTCGCCCGACTCAACCGCTGTCTTGAGGGCCGAGACCTGCTCGCTGGTCAGCGCAACGCTGAGTTTTTCGACAGATGCCATCGGATGCTCCAAGACCGGGGAGCATAAATTGCCACCATTTGCTACCGCAAGCCAACAGCTCCCGCCTCCGTGACCGGTCCGTAGCCCGCCACGAGCGTAGCGACATGCGGGGCCGGCCTCGCCCCGGGGCCGCTCCCGCCGACGACCGTTGGGCATCGGCGGGCGCTCGCCCTGGCTACGCGACGAGAACACGACGCGCATCACCCATGTGAGCGCGGCCAGGAGTATGCTCACTGCGCGTCCGGCGCGATCACGCCCTTGCTGAACAGGAAGCAACCGTAGAACCGGCGCTCGCCGGTCGCGATCACGCAATAGGCGGTCTTGGCTTTTTCATAGAACGCGTGCCGCTCGACGCCGACCAGCGGCCAGGACCTGCCTTCGGCGCGGTCGATCACAGCCTGAACCTCCTGCTGCACCGGCGGCACCACCTCGGGCTCGCCGACGACCTCCATCCTGACCGCGGCATCGTCGACGAAGGTGTCGAGCGGCAGCACCGACAGCACCGCCTGGACCGCGCGCGCCGCGCTGACATTGTCGATGCGCAGGAGCTCGCCGAACACCGTCTGCCGCGCGATCGCATCGGCCGGAAAATTGCTGTCGCAGATCACGAGGCGGTCGCCATGCCCCATCGCCCTGACAGCATAGAGCACGTCGGCATTGAGCAGCGGATCGATCCCCTTGAGCATGGTTTACTCCCTGCATCTTCTTTTTCATTGCTATCGTAGGATAGGTCGGGCGCCGGCGAAACCATCCTCTCACGTCAATTGAGCTGATTGGCTGAGCTGATTGGCATCGCGCGAGGTCGAATCCGCGGCACTTGCCGATCAGAACCCGGACCGCGACGTTCACGGCAAGTCCGCAAATGGATCCAGCACGGGGACATCCAGCGGCTCGAAATGTCTGAGGTTGCGCGACAGGATCGTCAATTTATGCCGGCGCGCGGTCGCTGCGATGATGATGTCGGCGAAGCCCGGCGCCTGTCCAGGCCCCCTCGTCCGATCCGACAACCGGCCCGCGATCCGCGCTGCCCGCATGTCGAACGACAGAATGCGCTCACCGTACAGATGCATGACCGTCTCGAGCTACTCGGCGAGATCAGCACTCTTGCGCGTTGCTTATATATAGCAGCCCGGGCTGCGCACGGCAAGGCGATACAGCCTACCTGAACCCGCTTTGCTCGACAGGTCGCGTTGATCCGGTGTAGTCAGTTCGCGCACCGTCACCGCCCCCCGCAAACGGATCGCTCGGAGTGCAACACCCGGCGGCGCGAGTCACCGAGGCTGCAATCCGCTTCGGCGCGCGTCATCAACCAGACGAAGATCGATCCTGCCGATCAGGTCGGCGCGAAACGTCTCGGCGGCGGCCATTGCCGCCATGGTCTGTCGCAATGTGCTGACGTTCGATCCGAGCGACACGATGCCGCCGAGCACCGCAGCAATCGCCCCGAGGGCGACGACCGCATTGGATCCCAGCAGGCCCAGCACCGCGCCGAGCAGCAATCCTGCACCGACATAGATCACGACCCTCGAGGCCAGGATGATCTTGCGACACTGCTCGGCCATCTCGGCAAGCTCTTCGATCCGCGCCTCGATCCGGGAGATTTGATCGCTCGGGTCGTCTTCATCCATCAGGCCAACTGTTCTCCATGGTGTTTGCTTTGGGCATTATTCCGTCACCGCCAGCCAACGTACGGCCAATGACTGGACAATCCAAGAGATGGTTTGCAGCCGTGAGGCATCGACCTTGGTCGGCGGGACAGATCAAATAGCTCGTTCGAGCGCATCGCCGATGAAGCCGCGATTTCCCCTCGACGGAAGGCCCGATTGCCATGAATAGAAGACCACCCGTCTCATCTCTTGACCTTATCCGTGATGCTTCCAACAATGCAGGAGCTCGGATACGAACGGCCGAATGCAAGATCAATAGACTACCGTCAGACCCGGCGGAATTTTGCTCGGGACCTCCGATCCTTTGAGCTGCGACCTCCGCTTGAGGCACATCAATTGCACATGACGACAAGCTATCAGGCGCGTTTTCCATAGCGATCAATTCGTAGGATGGGTTGAGCAGCAGCGAAGCCCATCTTGACCAACCATCCGATTGATGGGTCTTGCCTTCGGCTCAACCCATCCTACTTACCGAGGCGAGCTCTGCACCGGGAGCGGCCGTTCAATGACGCTTGCTATCATCCGAGACAGTACGGTGTTGGATCACACGAACGAATCGCATGTGGCTTTGTCACAGCGCGACCAAGGCGAGGAGGCTCGTGAGGCTAGGCCGGCACGGGAACCCCGGCTTTCTTCTCCAGCGCGGCCACCCGGTCGCGAAGGCTGCGGATCTCCGCGACCAGGTCAAGGACGTCCGGCGCGGGTTGATGCCCCATCATCCCAACATGGCTCGTTGTCACACGAATGGTCGACGAGCTGATCTCCATGCTGGTGCGCGAGCTCGCAACTGATAGACCCGGTTGCAATGCGGGCGGTGCGGGGACTGCGATCGTAACGCCACCCGCGACAATTCCGTCTGGAGCGGTAACGGTTTTCTCGAACCGCGCGGCGCCTTTAACGGTCACGTCTTCGAGTTTCGCTGCACCGTGAATCGAAACGCCCCCGGCGTAATGCTTGCCATCGTTGAGAACAAGTTCGTCAGCCTGGGAGTGAGAGAGCGCCGCGCGCGCCGCCGGAGGCACTTTCGGGCTCTGGAGCTGCACGGTCTCGACGTTGCATGCCATTATCGCTCGCCCCAACCAAGCCGGGGCTAGCAAGAGACGTCCCGCGTGGGCCTCCGCGCCGTCAAACTCGATTCTGAGCATGCCGGGATAGCCCTGCGCGTCGACGGGAACCCTGACGTTGCCGCTCTGCAGCACAGTCGTTGATCCTTCTAGGATGACCGACGTGTCGGTGAGTTTGATGTCGCTCGTCATGTTCGTTGCCTCACGCTGAAGATGTATTTTCAAATATCTTCAACTTTGCCGCCGCGGCTTGATTCACGTCAACGATCGATCGGCTGGCGCCTGCGATCGTTAGTTGCGAGACAGGATGTTGGCGCGCGCTAGGCCGCGCTCAGAACATGCGAACTGGCGGGGTCTTGAAATGCCCAATGATCTGCACACCGTCCTGAGCAGCATTCACGGACTGAAGGTAGACGCAGTCACGAAGTCGGTTCCGGCCTGCGCGGACCACGCCTTCGCCTGGGCAGGCAAGCTGCTCGCCGCCCCCCATCCTCGAGCCCGCGCCGATTTCAGCTCGGCTCATCAGCAGGCCTGGCTCGAGGCAATGGGCAATCTAAGTGCATGGAAGACACGCCAGATCGATGTGAACCTGCCGGCATCGGAGAAGCTGCTGATTGTCGGATGGTACTTCCCGGAGCTTGCGAGCCTGCTCGGCACTGCGGAAAAAAAGCATGTGGTCGTTCTGGTATCGAATGATGCTCCCTGGCTCTCCGAGCTAAAGGACGCAGGCACCACACTGAACTTTCGGGCCGAAGGCGGTGCGTCGGCGCTCGCCGCGTACATGCGCGAAGGCCGCAACGTGTTCGCGATGATGGACAACATTCATCCGGGCACCGAGTTCGTCCGCAGCCCATTCTTCGGGCGCCCCGCCAAGACCCCGGCCGCCATTCTGAGGCTTGCGATCGGCAACGGCTACACGCTGGCGCTGATAGCGCCTAGGGACAACCGTGTGGAAGTGGTGGCGACACTGCCCACCGCCGGCAAGCAGCCGGAGGATCTCGCTGCCTGGGTGAACCAGAAGATCGAACAGGAAGTCAGACGGGCGCCGGAACGCTGGCTGTCCTGGCCAACGCTCGCCTACCGGTTCCAGGCAAGCTGATTCACCAGTCAGGAGGATGCGCGGATGCCCACCACGTCGTTCAATCAACTCGCGCAGCAGGCCGACGCACTTTACCCGCCGCAATCGATGCACAGCCTCTTGTCCAGGCTGCGCTACCCGGGAGCGGCACCGGGAACGATCCTGCCGACGGCTTCGTTTGCCGACGCAGCTTGGCGCCTGTCGGGCCCCTCCACAACACGAATTTCATTCTTGCACTACAACATCTGGTGCCTACGCGCGAAGGTCGGAGTCAAGGAGATCGTCGCCGCCGCAGGAGGGGTGGGCCACTTCGTGGCTTGTCTTGGGGTATCGTCGGCTGACTTCATCGGCAAGACGCTGGAGATGATTGGGGCCGATGTCGGAGATGTCTGCGATCGCATCTTCCCGCCGATCGTGGAAATCTGCGGCGTGCCCGCCAACCCGTTGAACGGCACTTGCAAGCTGGTGGGCGACAGCCTCTCGCTCGGCGGATACATCATCGAACATCTCAGTTCCGACCTCGACTGGCTGATAAGCCTCTTCTCGATCCCGGAGGAGGTCGTATTTGAGGCGCTGATGCAGCTGGTCGCGCCGGTGCTTGGCGTATTCGAAGTAACTGCCAAGGAAGAGCCGGTTATCCCGGAGCGCGCCGACGAAATCGGCCGAAGGGTGTTCGCTTACGACGTCGTATCGCTGATCGAGGCTTGGGACCAGGATACGAGGGATACGATCCTGGCACATGGCAACGCGCAGCATTTAGACGGACCGGCCGGCTCCCTTGCCTACAAGCAGCTGCAGAGTGGGATCCTCGTACTCAGCCCGACGCGGACAATCGAAAATGGGGGCGGGCATGTCTATGCGGCGGACGGCGTGTCGCGAGTCATGCCCGGCGGATGCGAGATGGGTTACATGTTCGATTCCGACAAATGGGCGAACAAAGGGGTGCAACTCACGCGTATCCCGGTTGGCTTCGGTGCGATCGAGCTATATTCGACGCATCTTTATGCCGGCGATGGCGGCCTTCTGCCGCCTGGCCCAACCGACGCGGAGAAGATCGACGTCAGACGCAGGCAGATTGACGAGTTGATTGCATTTATCAAGGCGACGCACCTTCCACCCAACGTGGCCATTGTCGCCGGAGATCTCAACATCGGCGCGGACACCGACGAGTACCACAACCTAGTCGCGGCGATGGAGCAGGCCGGCTTTTATGACCTGCGGACCGTACCGTTTGATACGGTGAAAAGCGATGGCTTGACCGACCGTCACGGCGACGGCGACGAGCCGATCTACAACGACTTCAATACCAACTGTAAGGTCTATCGCGCCAGCGACGCATATCGGCAAGCCTATGATCCGGCCATTGCCACGCCGACGATGTCGGACAATGTCGATTACTACTGCGACGAAATGCAGCCGGACGACGCGAATCCGACCGGATCCAGGATCGACTACCTGTTCATCGAACGTGCGACTGCGGTTCACGGCTTCAATCTCGACGTCTCGCGTGTGCGCCGGCGTGCTTTCAAGTCACGCATCCGCTGGATCGTCACCCCCGGCCCGCAAGACTACCTCTCGGACCACATCGGACTGGAAGCGACTCTGTTCGCCAGCCCAAGGCATTAGAGCACTGGGCGTTCAAGAAGCGCGACAACAGGCTCCAAGTCACTGAATGGGTCGCTCGCCGTCGACAATGCCGACCTAGCCGTCTGCGCAGCGCTTGACGGCGGGAAGCCAAGTTAAGGCGTCTTGGCACTCTACCTATAGAGGATCGGAGCGGGCTCCTTTTCCCCCGGGTTCGCGGAGGCGCCGCGATCGTGCCGCGTGACGTGGTGTAGCTGGTGTGGCACCAAGTTCACCGGCGGCGGGCCGGGACGGTTACGGGAAGGTCAGCCTGATAGCGTGGAGGCTGACGGTGGGATCACCGCTGAAGGGTGCTATGGTTTTCAGCGGCAGACGCCGCCGAGAGTCACGTGTATTCGGTGAGATCACGTGATGCGCCGACAGCTCAAAGCCCCGCCCCCTTCGCGATCGCCGCAGTGAACGAACGGTCGAGGATTGCCGCCGCGTCGAGCCGCTCCTTGATCAGGCCAGTGCGCGTGTAGAGGTCGATCGTCTTCTGCTCGTCGGCGACGACGGCATCGTCGACCGGCACGATGCGGACCTTGGCGCGCTTGAGCCAGTTCAGTGGTACGGAGGACGGAATGTTCATCAGCCGGCCCCAGGTCTCGGCATAGCTCTCGACATTGCCGAGCGACCACGCACGCGCCGCCGCAAGCCGTTGGACGAAGTCCTCCAGCGCCGCGCGCTTGTCCCTGATGGCGGTGGGGGTCGCGACCTGGAAGCTCAGGCCGGGCGTCAGTCCTTCGCCGGTGATGATGCGGCGCGACTTGAACAGCACCTCCTCCTGGCTCACATACGGCTCCCAGGTCGACCACGCATCGACCGAGCCCTGCGTATAGGCGACCTTGGCATCGGAGGGCGGCAGGAACACGAGCTGGATGTCGCCGGTGGTCCAGCCGCGTGACTCCAGTGCCGCTAGCACCAGTTGATGTCCGATCGAGCCGCGGCCGGTTGCGATCTTCTTGCCCTTGAGGTCGTCGAAGCTCTTGATGGCCGAGCTTTCGGGCACAAGCATCGCAAGACCCTCCTGGGTCTGGCGAATGGCGGCGATCGCCTTGACCGGCACGCCCGAGGCGGCAGCGAAGGTGAAGGGCGCGTCGCCGACGAGCCCGGTGTCGATGGCGCCCGCGCTCAGCGCTTCGAGCAAGGGTGCCGCCGCGACGAACTCCTTCCACTCGATGGTGTAGGGCACGTCCTTGAGCACGCCCGCTGCGTCCATGACGGCGCGCGCATTACCCTTCTGGTCGCCGACGCGCAGGGTCGCCTGCGCGAAGGCGGAAGCCGTGAACGCGAGCAGAACACCCGCGGCAAGCAGAACGCGCTTCATTCCGCGGCCACTCCCTTCGCGCCCTGCCGCCGCGCGATGAGCTCGCGCGTCGCGGGGATCAGCTCGCGGCCGTACTCGATGGCATCGATCAGCGGATCGAAGCCACGGATCAGGAAATGGCTGATGCCGAGATCGTAGTAGTCGCCGAACACGTCGGCGACCTGCTCCGGCGTGCCGACCAGCGCGGTGGTGTTGCTGTTGGCGCCGGTAAGCTTGGCAATCTCGGTCCACAGCCGCTTGTCGACCCGCTTGCCCTGCTCGGCGATCGCCAGCAGCCGCTTGGCGCCATCCGTGGCATGACCGTCGGCCGGCTTGCGGTAGCCGGTCTGGTCCTGCAGCGCGGTGGCGCGCTCAAGGATGTCCTGCGCCTTGGCCCAGGCCTTCTCCTCGGTGTCGGCGAGGATCGGCCGCACCGAGAGCGAGAACCGCGGTGCCGGACGGCCGTGCCTGGCAGCCGCCGCGCTGACGCGGGCGACCTGCTCGCGCACCTGTGCATAGGACTCGCCCCACAGCGCATAGGTGTGGGCATGCCGGCCCGCAACGTCGATCGCGGCATCGGAGGCGCCGCCGAAATAGATCCGGATGCCCTCTTTCCGATACGGCTTCACCTGCGCGAACGCGTTCTCGACCTGATAGTGCTTGCCGGCATAGCTGAACGGCTTCTCGCTGGTCCACTCGGCGCGGACGATGTCGAGGAACTCAGCTGTCCGCGCATAGCGCGCCTCCTTGTCGTCGAGCGTGTTGCCGTCCTGTCGCAACTCGGTTGAATTGCCGCCGGTGATCACATGCAGCGCAACGCGGCCTCGCGAGAACTGGTCGAGCACCGCGAACTGCCGCGCCAGCAGGGTCGGTGACGTGAACCCCGGTCGCTGCGCGATCAGCACGTTGAGCCTCGAGGTGACGCCGAGCACATGCTGGGCGACCTGCAGGCTGTCCGGCGAGGTCGAGTGGAACGCGAGCAGCGCGCGGTCGAAGCCGGCATTCTCATGCGCCTTCGCCACCGTCTCGATGTGGACGGGGTCGAGCACCGGTCCCTTGCGGACGATGGTCTCGGACGAGTTGTTGTTGGAAATGAAGCCGATGAATTCGATCTCGGACATGTGTCCTCTCTCCTCAGGTTCTCAGAGTCCAAGCGCCAGACGGCCGGCGGCGATCCGCGTGGCGTCGTCCTGCGGGGTATGCACGCGGCCGCACAGCACGTCGCGATAGTGCCGCTCGAGCGGGTTGGCGCGGCTGAGGCCGTGATTGCTCGACAGCGACAGCGCGTCCTCGACGGCCGCCACCGCATTGTTGGTGACGGTCAGCTTGATGACGTTGCCTTCGACCGGGCTGACGACCCTGCCCTCGTCGAAATCGCGCGCCACGCTATCGATCAGCCGCGCATTGACCTGTAGCCGCGCCTCGATCGCGCCGAGCACCTCCTGCGCCCGGGGCAAGGTCGCGAGCGGTGCACCGAGGCTCGACGGCGTCCGCGTCCTCAGGAAGTCGACGATCCAGTTGCGTGCGGCGCGCGCAACGCCGTCATAGATCGCGCCGACGAAAGCGGCGTGAACCAGCGCCTGCGTCGGGTTCTGCACCCGCCAGCCCTCCGGCTTGCGCAGCTCGATCTCATGGTCCAGCGGGATCACGACGTCATCGAACACGACGTCATGGCTGCCGCTCGCGCGCAGGCCGAGATGATCCCAGGTCTCCAGAATGCTGATGCCGGGCAGTCCGGCCTGGACCAGGAAGAGTCCAAGCCGGGGCTCGGCCTCGTCGGTCTTGGCCCACACCGAGTACCAGCTCAGGATCGGCGCACCCGTCGAGTAGATCTTGCGGCCGCTCAGCCGCCAGCCGGTGTCGGTGCGCCGCGCAATCGTTTCCGGCAGGCCGCCGCGCGACGGCGAGCCCAGCGCGGGTTCGACGCGGAACGTGTTGATCAGCGCGCCCCGCTCGACCGACTCCCGCGCGAGCTTGCGCGCAAGCCGCGGCGGATACTCCTGGTGCCGCGCCATCACCAAGTGCTGGATGTAATGCATCGCCAGCACCAGCGCCGTCGACGGATCGGCTTCGGCAATGATCCCGAGCACGCGCGCGGTGAGACGTGCGCCGGCGCCATGCCCGCCAAGCGCGGTCGGCACGGTCAGCGACAGCAGGCTCGCGTCGAACAGGTCTTGAAAATTCTGAAACGGGAAGCTGCGGTCACGGTCATGCGCCGGCGCACGCTCGGCGAAGACGGGCACGAGCCGCACGGCTCGTACAATCAGCTCTTCGTCGTCCACCGCACCGGCCGGGCGCGGCGCGATGCTTTCGATGACGGCTACCATGTTGCCTCCAAGCCGAGGAGCCCAAGGATCTGCCGGCGCAGATCGGCAAGATGCGGATCACCGCGATGCCGCGGATAGGGTCTGTCCACGACGATGTCGGCCTTGATGCGCGCGGGGCGGTCGCTGAGCACGATGACGCGATTGGCGAGCACCAGCGCCTCTTCGACGTCGTGGGTGACCAGCAGCGTCGTAAAACCCTTGCGCTGCCACAGCGCCACGAGCTCCGCCTGCATCGCGATGCGGGTTAGCGAATCGAGCTTGCCGAGCGGCTCGTCCAGCACCAGCACCTTGGGATCGTTGACCAGCGCCCGCGCCAGCGCGACGCGCTGCGCCATGCCGCCGGAGAGCTGATGCGGATAGGCGTTGCGGAAGTCGGACAGCCCGACCAAGTCGAGCGCCGCATCGACACGATGGCGCTGCTTCTTGAGGATGCCCTGCGCCTCCAGTCCCAGCGCGACGTTGTCCCGCACCGTGCGCCATGGAAACAGCGTCGGATCCTGGAACACGACGACGCGCGAGGGATGCGGTCCCCTGATGCTGATCTCGTCCTCGCGCAGCACGCCGCTGCGCGGCTTGTCGAGGCCGGCGATGAGACGCAACAAGGTCGACTTGCCGCAGCCCGAGGGCCCCAGCAGCGCGACGAACTCGCCGGGCTCGACGATCAGGCTGACATCGTCGAGCACCTTCAGCTCGGCGCCGTCGATGTCGAAGGCATGGTCGACATGAGCGATGTCGATCGCGGCACCCGGGAACGCCGCCCGTCGAGCTTCCGCAACGGCTACCATTTCACGACGCCCTTCTGCCAGACCAGCACGCGGTCACGGGTCTTGAACAGCAGCGTGATCGCGCCAGAGCAGAGCAGCGACATCACCAGCAGCGCTGCATACATGTTGGCGTACGCCGCCCAGCCCTGCGCCCATTGCAGGTACCAGCCGAGACCGGCCTTGACGCCGATCATCTCCGCGACGACCAGCACCGCAAAGGAGGCCCCGAGGCCCATGAACAGGCCGACGAACACATGCGGCAGCGCCGCGGGGATCGCGACCTTCAGCACCAGGAACGACGGCTTGGCGCCGAGCGTTCGCGCGACGTCGTAGTACGCGCTCGGCACGCTGGCGACGCCGGACCATGTCAGCACTGTTACGGGGAAGCCGGTGGCGAGAGCGATCAGGAACGTCGACGCGCTCCAGCTGGTCGGGAAGCTGAAGAAGGCGATCGGCAGCCACGCCGTGGCCGGCAGCGGTCCGATGAAGCGCAGCACCGGATGCACCCAGTAGCCGATCCGCGTCGACCAGCCGATCGAGACACCCGTGACGAAGCCGATGGTGGCACCGATGAGGTAGCCGCCGAGCTGCAGCTTGATCGAGGCGAAGACGCTGTCGAGCAGCTTCGGCAGATCGTCGGTGTAGACCTCGATGATGGCCTGCGGCGGCGGAAAGAACGGCAGCGGCAGCCAGGCGTATTTCGCGGTGCCAAGCTCCCACAGCGTCAGGAACACGCCGAGCGCGATGAACCAGGGACTTCGCTTGCGCACGCCGACACCCGCACGTCCGAGCAGGTGCGCGGCCAGACTGGCCAACAGCAGGATCGCCGCGATGACGAACCCGGCGATCGCGAGATCGGTCGTGCGCGACCAGTCACCGATGTCCTCGCGGACGAGGCAGGATGCGCCGAAGGCGGCCCAGGCGAGCGCCGCGGCAATGCCGGGCGCCACCTCGCGGAGCTTGTCGGCAAGCAAGCTGCTCCGCGCGAGTTCGCCGGCGGCGACGTCAGACAGAGAAAATGTCGACATAGATGCGCTCGGCGAATTTGCTGGTGTCGGTGCTGGGCTTGAAGACGGAGACGACCTTCAGGTCGTCGGCATAGGCCTTCAGCTCCTGCTTCAGCGGAGCACCATGCGGATGATGATGATGGGTGTGATAGCGCACCATGCCTTCGAGATCGGCGAGCGTCGCCTGCTTCGGCGCGTAAGGCTGGAACGACTTCGCCGCCTCGACCGGGTTCTGCGCCGTGAACATCGCGGCATCGAGCAGCGCTTGCGTGATAGCGCGGCCAACCTGCGGCTCCTCGCGCACGAGGCTGCCACGCAGGCCGAGGATGCAGCAGACGCGGTTCTGATACTCGCCGTCGAGATTGGAGGCGACCTCCTTGTAGGCCGGGTCCTTCAGCCAGAGATAAGCGAGCGGATCGGACGCCAGGAACGCCTGCGTCTCGCCCTTGTCGGCGGCGACGTTGACGACGGCGCCTGGATAGACGCGCCAATCGACATCCTTCACCGGATCGATGCCGAGCCGCGCGAGCTGGATCGAGAAGAAGTTCTTGTCGGGACCACCGAGATCGCCGACGGCGACCGCCTTGCCCTTGAGGTCCGCCAGCTTGGTGATGCCGGAATCGCTGCGCGCCAGCACCCGCATGCAGCCGCCATGGGTGCCGGCGGCGATCTTCACGTCGAACCCCTGCTCCAGCGGCTTCAGCCAACGCAGCGCCATGCCAAGGCCCGCATCGCTCTTGCCGGTCGCGATGGCTTCCAGCAGCTGATCGGTCGAGCCCGAGTAGTTGATCAGCTCGACATCGAGATTGTACTTCTTGAAGAGGCCCTGGTCGATCGCCACCGGAACCGGCGTCAGGCACACCGCGCCGGCATTCCACGACAGTTTCAGCTTGCGCGGCGCGCCGGTGAGAGCTGGCACTTCGGCCGCCGTCCGGCAGATCGGAAACTGCTGAAAGTCGATCTCCGGCGCGGCTCGCAAGGACAGACCCTGCGCGGCAAGGCCGCCGAACGGCGCCACCAACGCGGCTCCGGCGCCTGCCTGCAGCAGCCGACGCCGGCTCAAGGCGCTTGTCGTCTCCGTGTTATCCATCACCCTCTCCTGCCGACAAAGCTCCGCCGATGCGCAGGCGCATGGCGCTCGCACTCCATCCGCGGAATGCCTCGATGTCTCGTTGACCGTGCGCTGTCGTCAGCGCCCCAATGATGAATGGATGATGCGTTCGCCCGTCCACATCGTCAATGAAATGGATTTTCGAATGTGGCGCGACGGTGAGCGAATATCTCCCCGCGCAACGAACTTAACAAAGCAATCAGTTCTTCCGCGCGCTTCGCAGGCGAGATCACCCCACGCGTCGGCCGGAATCGGCCGTCGCGAGACCAAGATCGCGCTGTCGCTGCCGCACGCGCGGAATGATCTCGTCCGCGAAGTGCTTCATCTCGGCCTCGAACGGCTGGAACTGCAGCATGAACAGCTCGATGCCGGCGGCGTGGAAGTCGATGATGCGGTCGGCGACCTCCTCATAGCTGCCGACCAGCCCGGCGGCCGTACCGCCATTGCTGCCGACGCGCGCGCTCTTTTGCATGGTCTGCATCATCACCACCTTGGGGTCGGTGTTCTGCTTCTGGATCGCCTTCATCGGCGCGTCCTTCTCGGCGAGAAGCAGCAGCCGCTGATGCGCAGCTTCCGCCTCCGCCGCGGTCGGACGTGCGATCACGAAGGCCGATAGGCCGAAGCGAAGCGGCGGCGCCGCACCTCTCGGCCGCGCCGCAACGTCGCGGATCAGGCCGGAGACGTCGGCGAGCGGCTGGCCGTTGATGAACCAGACGTCACCGTGATCGGCGACCAGCGACCGCGCCGGCTCGGATTCGCCGCCGACATAGATCCGCGGCCGGACCCGGTAGAGATCCTTCGGCCGCAGCGCGTAGTCCTGCACGTCGAAATAGCGGCCCTTGTGCGTGAGGCGCTCGCCCTGCAGCAGCCGCGACACCACCGAGATCCATTCGCGTCCATAGGCGTAGCGCTCGTCATGCTCGGCGAAGCCGATGCCGGCGCGCTCCAATTCGGGCTTGTTCCAGGCATTCACGAGATTGATGGCGAAACGCCCGCGGCTGATGTTCTCGATGCCGAGCGCCATCTTGGCGAGCACCACGGGATGATACAGATACGGCTTGATCGCGGTGATGATCTCGATCCGGCTGGTGAGCGCTGCGAGCGCCGCTGCTGCGCTCCAGGCCTCGAGCTGATCGAGATCCTCCTGGTGCGGATTGATCGTGTGCTGGGCCACCAGCGTCGAATCATACCCCAGCGCCTCCGCCTTCAGCACGAGATCGCGACTGCGCTCCCAGGAGGCATCATAAGGTTCTTCCGGATCCTGATGCGCCGCGCGCGGGCCATGTACCGAGGCCCAAATGCCGAAACGAAGCGGACTTGTCATGGTCGACCCTCACGATCTGCACGTCTCTCGCATCGTCATCTCGACGAAGCGCGATCCTCTCCACCGGTACTAACAAATTCGGAAAAGAAGTTCTTGCCGCTTTTGGCCCGCGCGGGAAATCGAAAACCTCCAGGCCTGACAACAATTGGAAAACGGCTCTATTTCGATCAGCCATGTTTCGTGGGACAGTTTGCCGGCGTGCAACGAGGCGGCGTGACACGGCCGCCTGCGGGCATCCGATCTACAGATCTGCCGAGTGATCTCGATCGGCAGAGGCATGACATCGCGAGGACGACGCACTCTTGAGCAATCTCGAACAAGCTGCCGGGACGATCGAGCTGCCGCAGACCAATCGTGACGCCGCGCGCCCCAGCGCGGACAGGCGTCGCGCGCTGAGCTCGGCGACGCTGCAGGCCCTGTCTTGGCTCGCGCCCGCCCTCCTCATCGTGATCTGGGAAGCGGCGGCGCAGGGCGGCTATCTGTCGCCGCAAGTCTTGCCGGCGCCAAGCAAGATCATGCGCACGGCCTTCAAGCTGACGACGCAGGGCACCCTGCTGAACGATCTCGGCGTCAGCCTGCTGCGCGCAGCCGCTGGCTTTGCGATTGGCGGCGCCATCGGGTTTGCGCTCGGCATTCTCGTCGGCTTCTCGCGGATCGCCGAAGCCCTGATCGACCGCAGCATTCAGATGATCCGCGCGATCCCGTTCCTCGCCATGCTGCCGCTGGTGATCGTCTGGCTCGGCGTCGGCGAGGCCGAGAAGGTGTTTCTGGTTGCACTCGGCGTGACCTTCCCGATCTACATCAACACCACGCTCGGCATTCGCCAGGTGGATCCGAAGCTGCTCGAGCTCGGCCGGGTCCAGGCGCTGTCGACGCTGCAGCTGATCCGCCGCATCATCCTGCCCGGCGCCCTGCCCTCGATCCTCACCGGCGTCCGCTATGCGCTAGCGACCGCTTGGCTCGCGCTGGTCGTCGCCGAGACCATCGGCGCGCAGTCGGGCCTCGGCTTCCTCGCCATGGATGCCCGCGAATTCCTGCGCACCGATGTCATCGTGCTGACCATCGTGATCTACGCCCTGATCGGCGTCGGCGCCGACCTGATCGCGCGCTGGCTGGAGCGGCGGCGGCTCGCATGGCACCCGAACTACGGAGCGGCGCCATGACGGTCCAGTTCGCGCCGCCGCTGCAGGGCGCCACCGCGCCTGCGGTGATCGTCAATGGTCTGCGCCGCGCCTATGGCGAGCGTACCGTCATCGAAGGCCTCGATCTTCGCATCGAACGCGGTGAGTTCGTGGCGCTGCTCGGCGAGAGCGGCTGCGGCAAGACGACCTTGCTGCGCGCGCTGGCCGGGCTCGATCCGATCCAGGCTGGCCGCATCATCGCGCCGCGCCGGCCCGCCGTCGTGTTCCAGGAACATCGCCTGTTGCCCTGGGACAGCCTGTGGCGCAACGTCGCGCTCGGTCTCGATGTGCCCGACGCCCGCGCCCGCGCCGCCGCGGCGCTGGCAGAGGTCGGCTTGGGCGACCGCCTCGACGACTGGCCGCGCAATCTCTCGGGCGGCCAGGCGCAGCGCGTCGCGCTCGCTCGCGCGCTGGTGCAGCAGCCGGAGCTGCTGCTGCTCGACGAACCGTTCGCCGCGCTCGACGCGCTGACCCGCATCCGCATGCATGCGCTGGTACGCGAGCTCGTGGCCAACCATCGTCCCGGCGTGCTGCTGGTCACGCACGACGTCGACGAAGCGATCGCGCTCGCCGATCGCATCCTGGTGATGCGCGACGGCCGGATCGCCTTCGAGCACCGCGCGGATCGCAGCGGCACGGTCGCCCGCGGCGACCTGCTGGCTGAGCTCGGTGTGCTCGGTTCACACGCTCACGATTGATTTTCGGAAGGATCGACATGTCTTCGGATGACTTCTCCCGCCGCCAGTTCCTCGGCACCGCCGCCTTCGGCATCGGCGCGCTCGCCGGCTTCACCCTGACGGATGACGCATGGTCCGCGCCCGACCGCGTCACGGACACGGTGCGCCTCACCTGGGGCCTCTCGGGCCTCAACCTGATCGCCAAGGAGCGCGGCGAGTTCCAGAAGCTGCTCGCCAAGGACGGCATCAAGGTCGAATGGCTCGGCCCGTTCCCGAACCACGCCCCGACCTTGCAGGCCGTCACCGGCGGCACCGCGGATTTCAGCTTCGGCGGCTCGACCACGCCGGCGCTGGCGGCGATCATCGCCGGCTCGCCACTGGTGTTCACGCAATTCGTCGTCTACGAGCCCCGCACGACAGCGATCATCGCCCGCGATGATTCCGGCATCAACAAGGTCGAGGATCTCGTCGGCAAGTCGGTCGCCGTCAACCGCTCCGGCCTCGGCGAATTCCTACTGGTCGCCGCGCTGGAGAAGCACAAGGTCGACCGCTCCAAGGTCAAGTTCGTCTACCTCAATCCGCCGGACGCGGCGCCGGCGCTGGCTTCGGGCAAGGTCGACGCCTGGTCGATGTGGAGCCCGGGCGTCGATATCGCCCGGCTCGACTACAAGGCGCACGACATCTTCCTGGAAGGCCGCGATCTCGAGTTCCAGATCGACTACACGTCCTATCTGACCACCCGCAAGTTCGCGACCGAGAATCCGGCCCTGGTGCGCGCCGTCAACGAGGCGTTTCGCGCCGAGGGCAAATGGATCTCGGAGAACAGCAAGGACGCCGAATACATCGCGCAGAAGGCCGGCAAATACAGCGATCAGATCCGCGACCAGTTCATCGCGCTGAACCGCAGATACCGCTATTTCTCCGTCAACGACAAGCAGTTCGTCACTGACCTGCAGAAGGCCGCCGATTGGCTGGTCGAGCGCAAGGTGCTGCCGGAGCCGGTCAAGGTCGCCGACCACCTCGCCCAGATCGACGAGCCGGCGCCGCAACGCTGAGCAGCTCGCTTCCTCTTGTCTCGCTATCGTCCGGGTCCGTCATGAACAAGCCGCTGCCCACCAAATCCTTCACCACCGAGCCGCCCCTTCCGCTCGCTCCTGGCGCGCTCGAGACCCTGCTGGCCGCAATCGCCGAAGGCGAGTCGGACCGCGAGCGCGAGCGCATCCTGCCGCACCAGCAGATTGCGCTGATCAAGCAGGCGCGGCTAGGGGCGCTGCGGCTGCCTGTCGCCGCAGGCGGCGCCGGCAGCTCAATCCGCGATCTGTTCCAGATCGTGATCCGGCTCGCCGAGGCCGATGCCAATGTCGCGCACATCCTGCGCAATCATTTCAGCGTCGTCGAGCGGCTGGTCCGCAATCCCCGCGACGACCAGGCGCGCGAATGGCAGAAGTCGGTGGCCGGCGGCGCGATCATCGGGCTTGCCACCACCGAGCTCGACAGTCCCCAGGTCGGCAACATCACGCCGAACACGACCTTCACGCCCGACCGCGACGACTATCTGCTGAACGGCACCAAATACTACAGCACCGGCACCCTGTATTCCGACCTCGTGCTGGTGCGCGCGGCCGATCCGAGCGGGCGTCCCGGCGCCACGATCATCCCGGTCAACCGCGACGGCATCGAGCTGATCGACGACTGGGACGGCATGGGGCAACGGCTGACGGCGACCGGCACCACCCATTTCCGCAACGTCAGGGTCAAACAGCAGGAGATCGTGTTCGACGCTCCGGACATCGGCTACGGCGTGCCCTATTCGAACACGTTCGCGCAGCTGTTCCTGACCGCCGCCGTCGCGGGCATCAGCCGCGCCGCCCTGCGTGACGCAATTGCGCTGGTCCGCTCGCGCAAGCGCACGTTCTATTATGCGCCGCACGAGAAGCCGACCGAAGACCCGCTACTGCAGGAGACGATCGGCAGAATCGCGAGCGCGGCGCACGCCGCGGAGACGGTCGTCCTTGTCGCCGCCGAGGCGCTCGACGCGGCCACGGAGGCGTTCGATGCCGGACGCGCCGATGCCGAGGAGCTGGCCCACCGGGCTGCACTGCTGTCGGCGCAGGCCAAGATCATCGCGGATGATGCGGCCATCAAAAATGGCGGATACATTTTCGACGTCGGCGGCGCCTCGTCGACCAAGAAGGCCACCAATTTCGATCGGCACTGGCGCAACGCCCGCACCCTGTCGTCGCACAACCCGGTCTCCTACAAGGAGCGGGCGATCGGGCAGTATCTGATCAACGGCACACCGCTTCCGGCCAAGGGCTTCTTCTGACCGACGGCGCTGCCGCGACGAGGGACACGACCAATACGGCTCGTGCCCGAAGGAGGCGACGGATGAGCAAGCGTGACCTTCATCTCGTATCTGAGACCGCGTTCGATCCCCAGCACTTCCACTCGGCCCTGCGCCGTGTCGCGGCCGGCGTCAGCGTCGTGACCGCGGGCCGCGGCGAGGAGATCACCGGGGTGACGATCGCCTCGCTGATCTCGCTGTCATCAGAGCCGCCGCGGCTCATGATCAGTCTCGGCAGCCGGTCGTCAGCGTTCCCGCTGATCGCTCGCGACGGCTGGTTCGGCATCAACATCCTCAGCTCGGACCAGCTCGCGCTCGCTGATCGCTTCAGCACGCCGCATCTGTCGGGACAGCAGAAGTTCGAGGGCATCGACTGGTCGCGCGGCCCGGCCGGCGTCCCGCTGCTGCAGCACGCCCAGGCAGCGATCGCGTGCGAGGTCGACGAGATCATCGAGCGCTACGCGCATGCGATCATCGTCGGTCGCCCCGACAGCGTCGAGCTTGCGCCCAAATTGTCGAGCCTGCTGTATTGGAACGACCAGTATGTCGAGGTCGACCGCAATGCGGATCTCGACCTGCTCGCCGAGGTCAGCGTGCCCTTGACCCATGTCCGGTGATGACGCGCATGCGCACGGAGGAAACGGCATGAGCTCTCGCCCCACCACGGGATCGGGTCCGGACAACGCCACCTCTGCAGGCGAACGCTGGGGTCTCGACCGGCTCGTTGCGGAGCTGCGCGTGTCACGCGAGGAGACGCACAGCATCCGCAAGGACGGCGTCATCCACCGGCCGCCATCGCGCGACAAGCTGGCGCAGATCGTCTCCGCGCTCACCGAAGCGATGTTCCCGCGCCACTATGGCCAATACGATCTCGACGGCGAGAACATCGACTATTTCGTCGGCCACCGGCTCAGCATCGGGCTCGATCTGCTGTCGGACCAGATCCACCGCTCCGCTTTGTTCGTCGGCGATGAGCTGATCCCGGGCTTCCGCCAGCCCGAGGCTGTGGAGCTGACCCGCCGCTTCGCGGCTGGGCTGCCACCCCTGCGCGGTGTCCTGATCAGCGATCTGCGCGCCGCCTTCGTCGGTGACCCCGCCGCCAAGAGCTTCCCGGAGATCCTGATCGGCTACCCCGGAATGACCGCGATCATCCATCACCGCCTCGCGCATCTGCTCTATGGCCTCGGCGCGCGTCTCGTGTCCCGGCTGATCGCCGAGATCGCCCATAACAGCACCGGCATCGACATTCATCCGGGCGCCCAGATCGGCTCCGGTTTCTTCATCGATCACGGCACCGGAGTGGTGATCGGCGAGACCGCCGTGATCGGCGACCACGTCCGGATCTACCAGGCCGTGACGCTCGGCGCGCGCCACTTCCCGACCGAGGAGGACGGCACGCTGATCAAGGGTGACGCCCGCCATCCGATCGTCGAGGACGACGTCGTCATCTATGCCGGCGCCACGATCCTCGGCCGCATCACGATCGGACGGGGCTCGACGATCGGCGGCAACGTCTGGCTGACCCACGACGTGCCCGCCAACAGCGTCGTGACCCAGGCCTCCCTGCGCAACAAGGTCGGTGGACCTGCGCTGCAGAAGTCATGATCGACTCACTTCGCGGTGACGGCGACAGTCGCCGCGACCGAGCACACGGGTCGATCGACGATCCGCTGCGCAGGAAGGCAACCGCTCGAAATGTCGCTCCCCCGTTCCTGATGAGGACGACGTATTCATGCTCGTGCCCCGGTCAACAATACAAATCCATTTCATCGACAGCATCGGGACAGGGCCACTAGATTTTGATCTCCCGCAGCCGGCGCCAGTCGCTCCGATGGCTGCAGCGTTTCAACGGAAGCTGCGATGTTCGACCCTCTCGCCGTGATCAGTCTTCAGCAGAATACGCCCGGGCTTGCCGATACCGGTGAGCCGCCCGGCGGCATCCAGGACCATTCCGGCAAGCGCTGCCCGGAGGGCCACAAAGCAGGTCCCGACCTCCGCGCCGGCATCAGCCGGCTGGCCCGTCACGCAGCCCGGCGCCTGCGATGGCCTCACGCCCTGAGCTACGCATCCGCCCGCGATCCGCACTAGCCGGCATCAGCCGATCACCGCTCCGCCTCCTCCTCAAGACCGCCATAACACGAGCGCCCCATGAGCCAGCGTCGCCAACTGAACCTCAACCTCTTCATCTATCCCGGCGGCCATCACGAGGCGGCCTGGCGCTACAAGGGATCGTCGGCCAGCCGCGCGCTCGACATCACCTATTACCAGCAGCTGGCGCGGACCGCGGAGCACTACAAGTTCGATGCGATCTTCTTCGCTGACGGTCCGGCGCTGGCCGACAACGTCCGCTACGCGCAGCGCTTCCGCTTCGAGCCGATCACCTGGCTGTCGGCGCTCGCCGCCGCGACCAGCCACATCGGTCTGATCGGCACGGCTTCGACCACCTATCACGAGCCGTACAATCTGGCGCGCCTGTACGCCTCGCTCGATCATCTCAGCGGCGGCCGCGCCGGCTGGAACATCGTCACCACAAGCGCGCCACAGGCGGCGCAGAACTTCGGCCTGCCGGAGCATCCGCCGCATCATGAACGCTACGAGCGCGCCAAGGAATTCCTCGATGTCGTGACCGCGCTGTGGGACAGCTGGGAGGACGACGCGGTCGTCAACGATCCCGCCTCCGGCATCTTCGCCGACACCGACAAGGTCCATGCGCTGAACCATGTCGGCAAGTATTTTCGCGTGCGCGGTCCGCTGAACGTGCCGCGTTCGCCGCAGGGACGGCCGGTCTACGTCCAGGCCGGCTCGTCGGAGGACGGCCGCGCCTTCGCGGCGCGCTTTGCGGAAGCCATCTTCACCGCGCACCAGACGCTGGCGAGCGCGCAGGAGTTCTATACCGATATCAAGCGCCAGGCGCGCGCGCTCGATCGCAATCCGGATCACGTCAAGATCCTGCCCGGCATCAGCCCGTTCGTCGGCTCGACGCAGGCCGAAGCCGACCGCCTGCAGGAGGAATTCAACGACCTGATCCAGCCGGAGTATTCGTTGGTGCAGCTGCGCCAGATGCTGGGCCTCGACCTCCAGGGCTTCGATCTCGACGGCCCGTTCCCGCGACACCTGATCGAGACCGACGGCGCGCGCGGCGTCGCCAGCCGCTTCAAGCTCGTGGTCGACATCGTCGATCGCGAGAAGCCGACGATCCGGCAGCTGATCCAGCGCCTCGCCGGCGCACGCGGCCATTGGGTGATCGCCGGCACGCCGGAAAAGATCGCCGACAACATCCAGACCTGGTTCGAGAACGGCGCCGCCGACGGCTTCAACGTGATGCCGCCCTGGCTGCCCGGCGGCTTCGACCTGTTCGCCGAGCACGTCGTGCCGATCCTGCGCAAGCGCGGCCTGTTCCGCGAGGACTACACCGGCAAGACCCTGCGCGAGCACTACGGGCTCGACCGTCCAGACAGCGCCTTCAGTCACCAGGTCCAGGCGATTGCCTGAGATCCGTTCCCGAGCGGCGCGGACGCCTTGCAAGGCATCCGCGCCGCTCTTCGTTTGTCGAAGCTTTGGAAGTCCCATGCCTGCATTGACACGATCGCAAGTCCTCCGCCTGCTCGCCGCCTCGACGCTCTCCCTGTTCACCGTCACCAGCGCGTCGGCGCAGTCGGCCGAGAAGAAGGAGCTCAAGGTCGGCTTCGTGCCCGGCCCCTATATCGACGAATTCAAGATCGGCGTGGCGCCCGAGCTTGCAAAGAAGGGCTATCAGATCCGCTATGTCGAGTTCTCGACCGGGCTTGAGGCCAACGCTGCCGTGTTCAAGAGCGAGATCGACGCCAATGTCATGCAGCACACGGTGTTCCTGAACTCCTACAATGAGCGGCAGAAGACCGATCTCACCGGCATCGTGCACGTGCCGACGCCGCCGATGGGGATCTACTCCAAGAAGCACCCGCTCGGCACCAAGATCGGCGCCGGCGCCAAGATCGCGGTGCCGAACGATCCGGTCAACCTGCAGCGCGCGCTGTGGATCCTGCGCGATCTCGGCCTGATCGAGATCCGCGACTCCAAGCCGGTCGACGTCACCGAGCTCGACGTCATCAAGAATCCCGGCGGCATCAAGATCGTCCCGCTGGAGGCCGCGCAGGCGCCGCGCGCGCTCGACGACGTCGACTTCGCCGCCGTCCAGGGCAATTTCGCGATCTTCAGCGGCCTGAAGCTGACCAACGCCTTCGCGCTGGAAAAGATGACGACGCCCTACATCAACGTGGTCGCGGTCAAGCGCGACAACGCCGACACCGCCTGGGCGAAGGACATCGTAGCGGGCTACAAGTCGCCAGGCTTCAAGGCCGCGATCCTCGCCGATCGCTTCTATGACGGCTTCACGCTGCCCGATTACATGAAGTGACCAACGGCGGCGGCCCGCGCTCGTCACGGGCCGCCGCTGATCTCGGTCGACGCCAGCTCTACTTCAATCCGAAGCCGAGCGCGCGCAGCGCCTCGGTCAGCTTGTCGCGGCCGTTGAGCGCCTTCGCCGAGCCCAGTCGGTTCAGCACGGCTTCTCGCCAGCCGACTGCAGCGATGCCCTGGCTGGTCTGGAAGTCGCGCAGCGTCTCGTCATAGGCGGCGATGCCGTGGATCTCGTCCGTCGGCGCATAGCGCTCGCGATGCAGGATCACGCTCTGGCGCAGCCGCGGCTTGACGTCCTCGCCGGCGGCCCGATCGGCATAGCCGACGCAGAGGCCGAACACGGCAAGCACGTTCGGCGGCAGGCCGAGCTCCTCGGCCACCGCCTGCGGGCGGTTGCGGATCGCGCCGATATAGACCGAGCCGAGCCCGAGCGCCTCCAGCGCCACCACGGCGTTCTGGGCTGCGAGCGCGGCATCGATGACCGCAACGAACAGCGTTTCCAGGAAATGGATGCCGTCGTCGGAGCGCCCTTCGCGCCGTGCCAGCCGTTCGGCCCGCGACAGGTCGGCAAGCCAGACCAGGAACAACGGCGCCTCGCGGATGTGCTTCTGGTTGCCGGCGAACTCCGACAGCCGCTGCTTGCGCGCGGGATCCTCGACCGCGACGACGCTCCAGGTCTGCAGGTTAGAGGACGACGCGGCCGACTGCGCGGCGGCCACCAGCGTCTCCACCGTGTGCGGCGGCACCGGATCAGGCCGATAGCTGCGGATCGAGCGATGCGCCAGCAACTGGCCGAGGATGTCCTCGGCGCCGGCGGCGACCGCAGGGATATGCGCGCCATAACGCTTGCGCAGCGCCGCCGTGACGTCGTCTTCCGCCGCGCGCGATGTCCTCGTTTCAACAATCGTCATTCCAGTCCCTCACGTCATGCCGTGCGCTTTTCGCGCCGGCAGCCATCTCGTCCAGCTCGCACTTCGATCCGCAGCAAAGCCGACCTCGCGGACGACGGCAATCCCCATATCGCCCGCGTCGGTCGGCGCTCACGGCTACTCGGCGGCCTCCGCAGCAGCAGGATGAGCCACTGTCTCAATCACGGGTTTACGCAAGCCCGCCTGCTCCATCAGCGGCAGCACGCGGCGGCCGAAGAAGTCGAGGTCGGGCTTGAAATCGTAGAACGACAGTTGCAGCCCATCGACGCCGGCCTTCTTGAGCTGGACGAACTGCTCGACCACCTGCTCGGGGGTGCCGATCACCTCGATGTTGCCGCCGATCGCCCGGCGCTTGGGCGCATCGACGCCGACACGGCCGCGCCAGGCATGAGCGTCGCTGTCGAGCCGGTGGAAGTCGCCGACCGGATCGGCATGGGCGACGATGGCATCGTGATAGGTCCAGGTCTCGCGCTCGGTCTCGCGGCAGATCACCATCGGATTGAGCAGCGTCCGCACCTCGCGGCCGAGATCGCGCGCCGCCTGCTTGACCCTCGCCGTATGCGCCGGCAGCGCAGGAATGGCGCTCTCGAAGCTCGAGCCTGTCGGGCTGGTGATGAAGACGATGTCGGAATAGCGCGCGGCGAAGGCGATGCCGGCGTCCGAGCCGGTGGCGTTGACCAGCACCGGCCGGCCGTAGCGCGGCTTCGGCGTCACGAAGGCGCCGTTGAGCTTCCAGGACGACTGGCCGGAGAATGAGTAGTTCTCAGTGTCGCCCCACAGCCGCTGCAGCACTTCAAGAAACTCGGCGGCAAGCTCGTAGCGGCGGTCGTGATCGATCCGGCTCCAGCCGAACGCCTCGTGTTCGGCGGCGCGATGGCCGGTCACGACATTGATGCCCCAGCGCCCGTTGGAGATGTGATCGAGCGTGGCGCCATATTTGGCGAGATGCAGCGGATGCAAGGGACCGTAGAGCACGTGGATGGTCGAGACCAGGATGATGCGCCGGGTCAGACTGGTCAGCGCCGCCGTGGTCATGAACGAGTCGAGCGCCTCGCCGGTGAACACGCCGCCATAGCCGCCCTTGGGCAGCCATTGCGACAGCGCGAACACCAGGTCGAAGCCGAGATTCTCCGCAGCCAGCACCAGGTCGCGGTTGTAGTCGAAATGCCAGGACGTCGTCCGCAGCAAGGTCGACGCGCTCCAGCCGCCGGCCTGGATCGGCAGGAACAGGCCGAGCAGCAGCGGCTGCTGCAGCGCTTGCGACAACGGGCTGTCCGGCCGCTCGGCCGGTCCCGGAAAGCCGTCGAGGCCGACAAGGGCTCCTGGCCGGTGGGTGATGATGGTCATGCCGTCCTCCTGTCGTCTGCGGCGGCTGCACGCACGGTTTCGCCGGCGCGGCGAAACACCGTTTCCATCAGCCATTGCTCGTTAGGAAATTGCCGGGCCCATTCGTCCCAGCCGGAATTCTTGCGATATTGACCGAGGCGTCCCGAGGCCACCGCCTCGTCCGGCGTGATCGTGACGCGGCGGTCGCAATCGGGCGCGACGTAGATCGCATCCGCGCGGCAATACAGCTCGCACATGAAGCAGGTCTGGCAATCCGCGACCCGCGCCAGCAGCGGCGGCCCCGACGACGCGCGGTCGAGCACGTTGGTCGGGCACACCTCGACGCAGGCGCCACAGTCCGTGCAGCGATCGGCAACGATGAGCTCGATCATGACGCGGCTTCCAGGGCGATTGGAGCTGCCGGCACACGGCGCGTGTTGGCTGCGATGTCGACGCGATCGAGGCCGCGGCTCACGAGGCGCACTGCGAGGTCCGGGTCGAGACCGGGATGATCGATCCTGCGATGCAGCCCCCGGCTCTCGGTGCGCTGGCGCGCGGTCCCGATCGACCAGCGCGCCGTTGCGACCAGCGCCGCCGTCTCGCGCGACCGCAGCGGATCGCCGCCCGCATGGTCGGCGATCTCGCGCCAGAGCCCGTCGAGCGAGCGCTGCGATGCGGCGAGCATCGACTCCTTGCGGAACAGGTTCTTGTCGAATGGATGCATCTCGGCGCGGACGCCGGCCCTGATCGCGTCGAGATCGAGCGCCCTGCTCCGCACCCTCGGCCGCAGGCCGGCCTGTCCGAGCGGAATCAAGGACGAGGCTTTCGACCCGATGCTGCGCGCCAGTCGCGCGGCGGCCTGCCCGGCACGGACGCCCGACGACAGCGCCCAGGCCGAATTGATGCTGCCGCCGCCGGAGATCGCACCGGCAACCTTCTCGCGCGAGGCGTTGTCGCCGGCGACGAACAGCCCCGGCACGGCAGTACGCCCGTCGAGATCGTCGACCCTGACGCCGCCGAGACCACGGATGGTACCGTCATTGTGCAGCGTGACCTCGAAGCGATCGCGCCAGGGATCGACGCCCCAGCGATCGAACACCAGCGGCACATTCGGCGAGATCGTATGCAGGCGGGCCTTGATGTCGTCGGGCAGAAGATGGAGCGAGCAGAACACCGGTCCAGCAAGCATAGCCTTGGCCAACCCGATCGTCTGCTGCGGCCCGAACGGCAGATCGAGTTCGCGCCCGTCGGCGTCGTAATAAGTCGCGAACGCATAGGCCATGCTGCGCGTCATCGTCGAATGCGCCGGCGCGATCGTGTAGGCCGCGGTGAATTCCATCCCAGAGAGGTCGGCGCCGGCTTCCGCCGCCAGCAGATAGCCATCGCCGGTATTGGTGCGCGATCCCAAGAGATGCGACAGGAAGCTGGTACCGCCGGCAGCGAGCACAGTCGCACCTGCGGCGATCTGGTAAGGCCGCGCCCCATCCTGACGGCGAAGGCCTCGTGCACCGCCGATCGTGCCGTCACTGCGCGCCAGCAGTTCCAGCATTGGCGAATGGTCAAGGATCGTGACGCCGTGATCACGCGCAAAGGCACGCAGCGCCCGCATGTATTCGGGACCGCGAACCGCGCGATAGTTGGTCTGCCCTTCATCGTCGATGCCGAACGCGTAGTGGCTCGCGAGCGTTGGCAATGTCCGCCAAGTCTCCGCGATGATCCCATGCATCCACGCGGCTTCGCCGAGACCGAGACCTGCGATGACGCGTTGGCTGACGGCCTGCTCGCGCGCCTGCGGCGGCACCCACCAGTGACCGGGGCCGGCCGCGGCCGTGACGCCGCTGGTGCCGCAATAGCCCTTGTCGACGAGGATCACCCGCGCACCGGCGCGCGCGGCCGAGACCGCAGCCCAGGCACCGGCCATGCCGCCGCCGATGACGAGCACGTCGGCGGTGAGCGATAGTGGATCTGGCCCTGAAGCAGTCACGGCGACACCGGATGTGTCATCCGCAAAGCGCGCGCTCCCGTTCGTTCTGCCGGCGTGGCCTGCGCAACCATGTTCCGAACTCCGCAGCCGTGCGCAAACGACGCACGTGCGCCGTCATGGTCATCCAGTGCGGCGTCGCTGGCAATTTCAGAGTTGCGCGATTTTCAAACGCTCTGTTCTCGCCGCGATCCATGATCGGCGAAGATTTCGGTCGAGTGTTCCAGGCTTCCATCGCCGCCCGGCGCGCCAGCCGGCTGCAAATAATATTTCTATCGCAGCGTCGCTCATGACGACACACTTGCGACAGCAATCTGTATGTTCTTGGAACACCATCGGTCGGAACGCGCCAACAAGTAGAATATTCGTCTTTCCGAATCCGGCCGACGTTTTACGTGCTAGACTACAAACGTAGCACATCGTCCGCGCGCGAGAGAAAAGGCATCTTTGCATGAGCCGTTTTCCAGAACGACACGTGATCATCGTCGGCGGCGGCGCATCCGGCGTCCTTCTGGCCCATCAGCTGCTGCAACGCCCGAAGTCCGCTATCCGGGTCACCTTGATCGAGAGGCGTTCGGAGGTCGGTCGCGGGCTGGCCTATCACACCGGCAATGCTGATCACCTGCTCAACGTGCGCGCTGCCAACATGAGTGCGCTGCCCGATGATCCCGACCATTTCTGGCGCTGGCTGTCGACGCACGAGCATGGCCTGCGGCTTTGTCCCGATCCGTTCTGCTTCGTGCCTCGCCGCCTTTATGGCGACTACATCGCCAGCCTGATCACGCCGTTCCTGGAGACCGAGGACGGCGCCCGGCGTCTCAGCATCATCCGCGGCGAATGCATCGCGGTGAGCGAGGGCGCTCACACCGTGACCGTGAGTTTGGCGGATGGGACTCGGCAGGTTGGCGACGTCGCGGTGTTCGCGACCGGGCATGACGCGGCCATCCCGCGCTCGGCCTGGCATGCCGATCCCTGGATCTCGCCGTCCATTCCCGGCTTCAGCCGCGATTCGGCGGTGCTCATTCTCGGCGCCGGCCTGACTATGGCGGACTACGTGCTGTCGCTGCTGCGCGAGGGCCATCGCGGCCCGATCCTCGCGATCTCGCGCCGCGGCCTGATGGCCAAGGGACATCGGCGTATCACTCCCTGCAAGATCAGCGAGGATGAGGTTCCGTTCGGTGCGCGCGGCAGCGTTCTGCTGCGCTGGTTCCGGCAGCGGATCGCCGCCCACATCGCCGAGGGTGGCGACTGGCGCGGCGTCATCGACGCCGTCAGGCCGTTCAGCCATCGGCTGTGGCAGGACTTGCCGCTGGCGTCCAAGCGCAGCTTCCTGGAGCATGCGCGGGCATGGTGGGATGTGCATCGGCACCGCATGGCGCCCGAGGTGGAGAAGCGCATCGCGCAGGCGATCGCGGACGGCCAGCTTCGGGTCGCCGCCGCCAAGCTCGTCAAGATCGACGGTGGGACGCAAGGCGCCCGCGCGCATTATCGCCGGCGTGGCCGCAGCGAGATCGAGACGCTCGAGGTCGGTGCCGTGATCGACTGCACGGGGATCGTCAGGGACCCCCGCGCCACCGCCAATCCTGCGGTCCGCAGCCTGTTCGATCAGGGGCTGGCGCGTTGCGATCCGCTGCGGATCGGCATCGAGGTCACGGCGGATTGCGCCATCGTCGGTGCCGATGGCACGCCGTCACAGCGCCTGTTCGCGATCGGCCCGCTGACTCGCGCCGCCTTCTGGGAGATCATCGCGATCCCGGACATCCGAAGCCAGTGCGCCGATCTGGCGGACCGGCTATTGCAGGCCCGCCCGATCGTCGGGTCGCCGCGCGATGCGCCGGCGTTGGCGGCGGTTGCCGATCACCAGGTCGCGATGTAGGTGCCCTTGAAGCGCGTCTCCAGGAACGCCTTGACCGGCTCGGAGTGGTAGGCCTCGATCAGCTGCTTGACCCAGGGCTTGTCCTTGTCCTCCTCGCGCACCGCGAGGATGTTGACCCAGGGCCCCTCGGCATTCTCGCGCGCGATCGCATCTTTGGCGGGATTGAGCCCGGCCTGGACGGCGTAGTTGTTGTTGATCGAGACGAGATCGACATCGGCCAGCGCGCGCGGCAGCTGCGCCGCGTCGAGCTCGACGAATTTCAGCTTCTTCGGATTGTCGGTGATGTCGACCACTGTCGAGGCGACATTGCTCGGATCCTTCAGCTTGATGACACCGTGCAGCGCAAGGATCATCAACCCGCGCGCGCCGTTCGACGGATCATTGGCGATCGCGACCTTGGCGCCTTCCGGAAGCTCGGCCAGCGTCTTGTATTTCTGCGAATACACGCCCTGCGGCGAGGCGATGGTGGTCGCGACCTTGACGATCTTCCATCCGGTCTTGGAGATCTGGTTCTTCAGATAGGGCTCGTGCTGGAACGAGTTCGCCTCGAGATCCTTCAACGCCAGCGCCTGGTTTGGAATCACGTAGTCGGTGAACTCGACGACCTTGATGTCGAGCCCGCGCTCGGCAGCGACCTTCTTCACGACGTCGATGATTTCGGCATGCGGCCCGGCGGTCACGCCGACGCGGATGGCTTCCGCTTGTGCGGGAAGGATCAACGACACAAGGGCGGCAATGGCGACAATGGGAAGGCGCATTCAAGTCTCCAACGAAACAACCAAGTTTCGTTGCTCACTAGCGCCGCAACAGCCGGGCCGCAATCGCAGGTGCGAACAAAGCAATGGACGCGCTCTCAAAAGTGATCATCGCGTGCAAATTTTCTTTCTTCTCAAGCCTTCACGATCGATCTATTCTCTCAACCTCTAGCCCGGATGAGCGCAGCGACGTCCGGGGTCACACGAGCCGTGGCGGGGCAATCGCATATAAGGGGCTGTCGCGACTAACAATCCTGCTCGTTAGTTCACTCCGTCATGCCCGGGCTTGTCCCGGGCATCCACGTCGTCTCCAGCATGCCGAACGACGTGGATGGCCGGGACGGGCCCGGCCATGACCACGTGGAGAGATACGAGCACAAAACTGCGATGGTCAAATGCTGCCGCCCTGCGAGCCAGGGGGAGAGCCCGAATGTCGCTGGCGCTCATGCGGGCTACTGATGTCCTTCAGTTGAACAGATCCGGCTCCTGCGCCGTGATCCAGTCCCACAGCGGCTGGAAGCTGAAATAGCCACCCTTGTGGGTGCCGACCTGCCCCGCCGTCAGCTCGGCGATCTCGTGCGGGATCGGCTTGGTGGGACCGGCGGCCTCGGCCAACAATTGCGTGCGCGCGGCATTGTCCATCGCGATGTACCACCACGCTACAGCCTCGATGGTCGGGCCGACAGTCAGCAACCCGTGATTTTGCAGGATCGCGGCCTTCTTCGTCCCCAACGCCTGGGCGATCTTTCTGCCCTCATCGGCATCGAGCACGACGCCGGTGAACGGGTCGAACAGCACGTGATCCCCGTAGAAGGCGCAAGAATCCTGCGTCAGGGGATCGAGCAGTCGGCCGAGCGCGGACCACGCCTTGCCATAGGTCGAATGCGTATGCGCGGCGGCGATCACATGCGGATGCGCCGCATGGATCGCGGAGTGAATGACGAAGCCGGCCTGGTTGATCGGCCTGTCGCCGATCAGGATGTTGCCATCGTGATCGACGAGCTGCAGGTCGGACACCTTGATCTGGCTGAAATGCGCCGACAGCGGATTGATCCAGAACCGGTCGTGGAATTCCGGATCGCGCACGGTGACGTGGCCCGCCAGGCCCTGATCGAAACCGTAGCGGGCAAACAGGCGGAAGGTCGCCGCGAGGCGCTGCTTGCGATGCAGCCGCTCCTCCGCGAACGTGGCGGCGGGCTGGCGCTCGACGAGCGCAAACTTCCTGGGTTTCTCGACGAGCGTATTCATGGCCGTTCACCTCTTGCCTCGAGCGCGCGCGTCCATCGCGCGGTCAACTCGTTAGGCTGATGGTAGAACGAACGGCGCGAGACGATCTTTTCAAAGATCAGGGCTCACCGGAAATGCCGGCGAGCCCTCGTATCTCACGTCGACCGAAAACGTCTCCGCCGCGCCGTCGCGCCGTCGCAGCGCAATCTCTGCTCAGCGCTGCCGCAGCCGCCGATTGAGCCTGCGCGCGAGATGATCACCGACGGTCTGCACCGTCTGCACCAGCGCGATCAGGACGACGACCACGGCCAGCATCATCTCCGGCATGAAGCGCTGATAGCCGTAGCGAATGCCGAGGTCGCCGAGACCGCCGCCGCCGACCGCGCCGACCATCGCGGAATAGCCGAGCAGGCTGACCACAGCGAGCGTCAGCGCCAGCACGAGGCCCGGCAGGGCTTCCGGGATCAGCACCTTGAACACGATCTGCAGCGGCGTCGCGCCGAACGAGGACGCGGTCTCGATCAGGCCGCCATCGACCTCGCGGATCGCCGCCTCGACCAGCCGCGCGATGAACGGCGTCGCCGCCACCGTCAGCGGCACGATCGCAGCCCCCGAGCCGATCGACGTGCCGGCGACGAGGCGCGTGAACGGGATGATGGCGACGACCAGGATGATGAAGGGCGTCGAGCGCGTGGCGTTGACGACGACGCCAAGGATCGCGTTGGCCGCGGGCGCTGCGAACAACTCCCCCGCGCGGCTCGTCGCAAGGAAGACGCCGAGCGGCAACCCGAGCGAGGTCGCGACCAACGCCGCGGTCGAGACCATGAACAGGCTCTCGCCGGTGGCCTGGATGATCAGGTTGATGAGCTCAGGAGACATAGCCGAGACGCTCCGCTGCGAAGCGATGCTGTGAGAGATAGGCCAGCGTCTGCCGCGCCGCCGCCTCGCCGCCGGGAATGCCCAGGATCAGCGAGCCGACATGCTGGCCGCCGATCTCGTCGATCCGCGCCGATAGCAGCGCGACGTCGATCGACAGCTCGCGTGCCAGCCGCGCCACCAGCGTGTCGCCGGCATCCGAGCCGCGCACCTGGACGCGGAGCACCGTCTGTCCGATCGGCACAGGCTCCTGCACGAGCCGGCTCGCCAGCGACACCGGCACGGCGTCGCCGAGCACCTCGGCCAGGAACGTCTGCGTGGTCGGATGCTTCGGATGGGTGAAGATGTCGGCGACATGGCCGCGCTCGACGACGCGGCCGCCATCGATCACGACGACCTCCTTCGCAAGCTGACGGACCACGGACATCTCGTGGGTGATCAGGATGATGGTGACGCCGAGCTCGCGATTGATGTTGGCGAGCAGGTCGAGGATCGCGCGCGTGGTCTGCGGATCGAGCGCCGACGTCGCCTCATCCGACAGCAGCACGTTCGGCCGCGTCGCCAGCGCGCGCGCAATGCCGATGCGCTGCTTCTGACCGCCGGACAACTCCGCCGGGTAGCGATCATGCTTGTCGGCGATGTCGACCAGCTCCAGCAGCTCGGCGACCCGCGTCCTGATGTCGGCCTTCGACCAGCCGGCGATCTCGAGCGGGAGTGCGATGTTGTCGGAGGCCGTGCGCGACGACAGCAGGTTGAAGTGCTGGAAGATCATGCCGATCGAACGCTGCGCCAGCCGGAGCGCCTGGCCGCGCAGAGCCGAGATGTCGCGTCCATCGACGACCACCCGTCCCGCCGTCGGCTTCTCCAGCCCGTTGATCAGCCTGACGAGGCTCGACTTGCCGGCGCCGGACCGTCCGATCACGCCGGTGATGGAGCCCCGCGCGATCGCGAAGTCGATGTCCTTGAGCGCCTCGACATCCGGCTTGTCGCGATAGGCGGGATAGATCTTCGACAGTCCCTCGAAGCGAACCATCGGCTCGGCGACGAGAGACGAAGGGACGAGACAGGTCGGCACGACCGGCTCGGCGATCCCCAGGGTTGGGTGGGCATTCATGGACTGACCTTGGACTGACCTTGGCTTCAGATGCTGCAGCGCACTCGAATTGCGCTCACCATCGCCTGCGATCAGTCCAGAGGCAATTTCAGAAAATGCCCCCATGTTGGACGAAGCTTCTCACGGCGTCACCGTCCGTGAAACGTCATCCTCCTGCTCACGTTCAATCGCAGTGGAACACCAGCATCCGCAATTCGATGCTCTCGCGCGGTGGCGCATCGGCCGGCGTCGTCGGGTCGACGAACGCGGTATGCGGTCCGAACCGCGTGCGCCCGTCGGTCGCCGAATCGTAGCACTTCAGCAGCAGCGCCTCGTCGGGTGTCATGTCCGGGAAATAGAACCAGCGATGGGCGGGATTGTACGTGACGGAGTAGATCTCGCCGTTGCGGTTGGGATAGATCAGGTCGGACGCGACCAGATCATCCGGCGCGATCGTGGTCCCGTCGCACATCGCCAGCGGCGTGTCGCGCAACGGCCCGATGATTGGCCGCCACAGGTTGATCACCTGAACCCGCCCGCGCAGCAGGTCCTCCGCTTCGGCGCCGAGATGCTCACGCACCCGGTTGGCACCCGACGTCGCGGTCTGGTCCACATGCACGCGCGTCGCCGGCTGGCGCGGCCCGCCGTCACGGACGTCGGGAGCACCGGCCACACGCTTGCGCAGGGTGTGGTCGAAGATCACGACGCGATCGGCGCGCAAGGTCGCACGAATGAAGGCCTCCGCCGCCGGATAATAGATGCTACGGATTTCCTTCTCGTTGGTGAAGTCACGCACGAATGTGGGGTGTCGCACCAGCGCAAAGCCCTCACGGTCGAGCGAGAATGATTGCGCGATCGGGCGGCCGTTGAACACCGGCACCTGACGGGGCTCCGGCAGCGCGGTCGATTTCGGCTCGCCTGGCGGCGGGTCGAACGCATAGGTGCGCGGCTTGCCCGCGGTGGGCGCCAGATAGTTCAGCTCGGCGAGAACGAAGGGCAACGCTTTGATCTTTCTCTCGACCAGGCTCATGGATGTCTCCGGGCAGTTTCATGCGATTGCATGTAGCTTGATCGGCGCCGGCGGTCAGAACAAGCCGGCGCCCGAAATAGCAACGCTCCTGCTTTCGCTGCGGCCCGGCGTAGCAAGGAATTTCTCGTCGAACACAGTGCTAGACCGAAGTTTTCTTCTGTGTGTCGCGTCCTGCGCCAGGACATGGCTGGCATGACATCACCGCAGCCAGACTCGGCGCCATCGGGTCCCTTGCATTCGGGTCACGCCGCCCGCGCAGAACAATTCTTGCTCGATCAGCCTGAAAATCGCGCGACCCATTTTATTGACGGCATGCGGCGTCCTTCTACACTCAGCATCAGAGCACCAACGCGCCCCGCGCCGAACAGACACGATCCGACGCCACCGCATGTCAGCCGCACCTCCGCAGGTCTTCGCCATCGATCTTGGCCGGCGCCCGGCCTTCGTGTTCGCCGCGAATGATCACGACATGGCGCAGAGCCTAGTGCGGTCACCGCGATTGCTCCACGCGATCGACGCTTTCTGCCGGCTGAGGCGTCCTGCCCAGGCCGAACGGCTTGCGCTCCGCGGAGCAACCGACGACGAGGCCGCCGTCTATCGCGACCGCGCCGACGAGCTTGCCGACGGGGCGATCTTCCGCCTTCTCTTGGTTCATATCAGCCCGGACTGACACCGCAGGGAGCGCAGGCCCGTTCGGGCCCGCGCCTGTGCAGCGCGACCGCCCTACTCCGCGGCCTCGCTGAGCCCAAGCCGCGCCCGCGGCACCTCGCCGGTCACCACCGACACACGCTCGCCCCAGCGCTCTTCGGGATAGTAGTCCCACACCGCATGATGCTGGCTCGCCCAATTGTCCCAAACCAGCAGCGAGTTCGGCCGCCACTGCACCCGCGTCTGCAGTGCAAGCTGGCCTTCGATGTGACGGAACAGGAGCTGCAGCAGCGCATCGCTCTCGCGCCGGGTTAGCTGCACAATGTGCGAGGTAAAGGACGCATTGACGTACAGGAACTTGCGGCCGGTACGCGGATGAGTCACGACCACCGGATGCTCGGATAGCGGATAGGTCTTGCCGGGATCGGGCTTGGCGCCATAACCGGCGGTCCAGGCCAATGATCCATCATGGATGGCCGTGAGGCCATCCAGCAGCTGCTTGATCGGATCCGACAGGAATTCATGGGCCAGATACATGTTGGCGAAGGCCGTGTCGCCGCCGAGCGGCGGCGTCTTGGTCACACGAAGCAGCGAGACCGCAATCGGGCTGGGATCGCAGGACACGTCCGGATGCCAGCCGTCACCGGCGGTGAAGCGCGAATTCGCATCGGTCTTCCACGACAGGAATTCCGGATCGAACGGCCCGTCGTGCCGGAAGCGGGTCGCGGCCAGCTCGTGCCGGTGCAGCGACTTGCCGAAGCGGCGCGCAAAGCGCTTGTGGTCGTCTTTCGAGATCTCCTGATCGCGGAACACGATCGCAAGATTCTCATCGAGCGCGCGGTGGATTTCCGCGAACTGCTCGTCCGGCAGATCCTTGGTGAGATCGACGCCGCCGATCTCGGCGCCGACCGTCGGACTGAGCTGCCGCACCTTAATCGTGCGATACGGCTCGCGCCGGGCGCTGTTCCATGCCTGGATGGCCAGCTTGTCGTTGAAGTCCCTGTAGAAGCTCATGACTTATCCTTCTCGAAAGTTGCGATGTGGGAGATCAGATGACCGCGCGGCGCAGGCGTCCTCCGCCGGTCGCGACGAGCGCACGGGCCGCGCGTTCGGCCTCGCGCGCGGAGGCAAAGTGCTGTCCCTCCAGGCTGTCGAATGCGCGTTCGGATGAGAAGAAGCTGAAGCCGCGCTCGTCGGCCGTGACAATGCCGGCGGTGCGGTTGAGAACCTCGATGACATAGGCTTTGAACATGACTGATCGTTCGCCGCCTGCGTGCGGCGCTCCTGTCTGATCTGCAGATGGGTGAAGGCGTTGAAGTCGGCTGCGGCGATCAGCAACAGGCCCCGGTCGCCGCAGAGAAACAGCGGCCGGCAAGGCGCTTGCGCACCAGGCGATCGGCTGCGGTTCGGGTTCTCATCTGGCGATCCGTGGTTGAGCGATGATGATGGGGAATATCGGCGCGAGGCGCTATGCGGTCAATGAAATGGAACTTCAAAGATTGCAAACCAGCGCATCGTTTATTTCAGAACGACACATCTCGACGCAAATAGTCGCTCGCTTATCCGGAAGCTGGGATTGAGACGGACTTGCAGATGACGCGGCGTGGGACATCGTACGACAAAAGCTTTCTCCACGTTTCAAACAGCAGGCATGGCTCGGGGATCTCGCGGCCGCATGCGCCCGAGCTTTGCATTCGTTCGACCTCTCCCTTGAAGAAGAGGCGCAGGGAAGACCGGGTATCGGCTGATACCCGCGGTCCGCGTGCAGCAGAAAAGCACGCGGCAGAACCACAGGTTCAGCCCAATATCCGGCCTTCCCTGCGCGACGGTTTGAACGGGTAGAGTCGAG